>JBDTHH010000582.1:0-6981 GCA_039937055.1 Ktedonobacteraceae bacterium
AACAACCGCATCCCCCTTTTCCGAACAATACTGTCCTATAACAATATACTGTATTGACATCCCACCATAGTTCTGCCATACTATACAATCATAATGGTATTTTGTTCAATGGAGGATACAGACGTGACCATTTATTGCCGCTTCCGGCTCTTATTGGCGCGTGCGAATGTCGAGCGCATCACGCAAGGGAAGGCAGCACTGAGCCTGCGCCAGGTGGCGGAGGAGAGCGGCGTCTCGCTCAGCGTGCTGGCCGCGCTGAACACGGGGCGGAGCCAGCGCATCGATTATGGCACTATTGATCACTTGCTGGCCTACTTCAACCGCTACTTCTCAGTAACCACCAGCGATCTGCTGGACTGGGAACCGGTACAGCAGGAGGATAAACACCCGGTTGGCTCTGCCTGAGGGTATACGCGGCCGGGTTTTTGCTCAACATTACAAGAAAATGGAGATATGCATGCATCCGCTAAAGTCAAAAGAAGAGATCGCGCTTATGCGCGAAGCTGGCCTGATGGTCTGGAGAGCGCACCAGATAGCCGCGGACCTCATCAAGCCGGGAGTCACTACATCTGAAATCAACGAGGCGGTCGAGCAGTTTCTGGCGGAAAATAAGGTCATCCCGCTGTTCAAGGGTGTACCCGGCAAGGTGCCGTTCCCGGCGGCCGCCTGCATCTCGGTCAACGATGAGATTGTTCATGGCATCCCCGGACGACGACGCCTCAGGGAAGGGGATATCGTCAGTATCGATATCGGCTCCAGGCTCAATGGCTGGTGCGGGGATGCCGCCGTCACCCACGCGGTCGGCAAGATTGATGCCAGGAAACAAAAACTGCTCGATGTGACGGAGGAGACGCTGCGGCTGGCCATCCAGCTCGTGAGCGAGAAGGAGCGCTGGAGCCAGGTTGCACGCGCTATGCAGCGCTTTGTGGAGAACGCCGGTTTCTCGGTAGTTGAGAACCTCGTAGGCCATGGCATCGGTCGTGACCTCTGGGAGAGTCCGCAGGTACCCAACTACTTTAGCCCGAACTTCGCGCGCAATGCTGACTTCGCGCTCAAACCAGGCCTGGTGATAGCCGTCGAGCCGATGGTCAACATGGGCACAAAGCCCACGAAGCTGCTATCAGATCACTGGACCATCGCGACCCAGGATGGCCAGCCAAGCGCGCATTTCGAGCACACTATCGCACTCACCGAGGCTGGTCCGCAGGTGCTGACGGCAGGCCCAGATGGCAGAGCCTGGTCCTGCTTGTCATAATGCTTTTGACTATATATAGTGCAGGTATGAATTATAAACATATATCGAAAAATATAGACAGAACGGGCAAGACGTGGTAGAGTGTCGGCATGAATAAGGTTATGTTGCAGAGGGGAGTTGGATTATGCCGGCACTATGGGACGAGGGATTGAAGCGGCTCTTGCGCGCATCTCCACAGGATTTTATCTCCTGGCTCGCGCCGGGGGCCACATATCAAAAGATGCTTCTGACCGAGCTGTATCGCAAACTGGATAGCCACCGCAACGTGATTGCCGATAGCATGTGTCTCTGTCGCTTCCATGACCAGGATGTGATCGTACATATAGAATTTCAGAGCGAGGGCGACCGGCAGATGGCTATGCGGCTCCTGGAGTATATATTTACTTGCGGATAGGGAGTATAGCTGTCCCGTGCTCTCCTGTGTGATCTATGTGCGCCGGGACTACGGGATCGCTGTATCCCCACTGACGCGTCGCTTGCCCGATGGCTCGCTGATCTATCAGTTTCACTTTCTAACGGTCGCGCTCTGGGAACACAGCGCCCAGGAACTGCTGGCGGGGAACCTCCCAGGGTTACTGGCGCTCTTGCCCTTGACGCGCGACGGCAAGGACCAGGCGGTGATCGACGAGATGATCGTCCGGCTCCAGGCACACGACAACTACGAGATGTTATCGTTAGGCTACCTGTTTTCCTCGCTGACATGGACGCGGGAGGACGAGCGCAAGTGGATACAAAGGAGGTTCGCGATGCTGCGTGATGAGTTGCAAGAGAGTTGGGCCTATCAAGAGATCTTGCAAGAGGGAATGATCAAGGTGTTGCTAGCTATCGTAGAGGCGCGTTTCCCGGAGCTATTGCCACAGGCGAAGGCATTGGTAGAACGAGCGCATGATCCGCTGATCTTACAGCGTCTGGCTATCGCGCTGTCAGTAGCTCGGAGCACTGAAGAAGCCAGTCAGAGCTTGAGTAATGGCGCCAGTGCTGCATAATACAGGCTTTATGTAAACAGGGCAACGCAAGAGGGAGGTTCGTGATGCTGCATGATGAGTTGCGAGAGAATTGGGCCTTTCAGGAGATTTGGCAAGAGGGCTACCAGCAGGGATGGCGGGAAGGAATGCGCCTGGCGTTGCTGGCTATCGTTGGGACGCGTTTCCCAGAACTACTGTCACAGGTGAAGGCGCTGATGGAGCGTGAGCGAGATGTGCTGACCCTGGAGCGCCTGGTTATTACGCTCTTGCTTACTCAGGATGTTGAGGTGGCCGCTCAGAGCTTGAGCAACGATATCAGAGTTTCGTCTTGACCTGTGCTGGGGCAGGCGCACGCTCCTGGCAGTTGCGTATGCCTGTCTCCTACACGGATCGAAGCTTATTCTTCGTAGGACGGCTCCGAGGGGTGCTCTATCCGTGGCGCGAGGCGTAGCTCGCCGCCCAACTGCTGGAGCAGCCCTTGCAGACCGCCGCCCTGCACCGCTTGCATGCGCATCTCTTTGATCTGCTGGCCGGCGAGTATGTATTCTACCGGGACCTGTGGCAGGGAGATAGCCAGACCCGTGGCCGGGATCTGCACATTGAACACCGGCAGCGTGAGATCGTTGCTCTGCGTGCCGTTGATCATGATGAGCGCCTGCACCAGGTGTTCATGGGCATGCACCTCGCTCAGATTGTAAGAGAGGTCCGGCATGGCGTCCAGGAGCTCGCTTTGCATGGCCAGGAATGTGCCTTTATCCAGCTCGTGATCAGTCAGCCCACGCGCCACAAAATCGTCGGCCATGATCGTGGCGACCATCTCTGTGTCTCCCGATTGCAGGGCAGTGATAAATGTTTTAACGGTCTCTACGGCGTTCATATCTGCATCCTATGAGCGGGTTGCGAGCGCTGGCTTGCAACCCACTCTCTATGCTTGCTACTCGATGGTCACGCTCTGCATGACATCTCCCACACGGATGCTCTTGACCACATCCATCCCTGAGGTAGTGTCGCCAAAAATCGTGTAGCTGGGAGGCAGGGTGGCCTGATCCTCCAGGCAGATGAAGAACTGGCTGCCGTTCGTGTTGGGGCCCGCGTTGGCCATCGCTACTGTGCCTGCGCGGTATGGCCGGCGCACCGGCTCGTCAGCGAACTGGTAGCCGGGTCCGCCCGATCCGCTACCTGTGGGGTCGCCGCCCTGGATCACGAAACCCGGCACCACGCGATGGAAGGTCACGCCATCGTAGTAACCATCGCGCGCCAGGGCCACAAAGTTGTTCACCGTCTGCGGAGCCTCGGCGGGGTTCAATTGCAGGTGAATATCGCCTTTGTTGGTCTTGATGGTCGCCTGATATGTCTTGTTGGTCTCAATCTGCATGGGAGGTGGCGCACTGTAGCGCTTTGCTGGCATGAACGTATCCTTTCTTTTACGGAGCCACAGCCACAACGATATGGTTGATGACATCCGGCTTGATGTTCTTCGTCGCTGGGTCGTCGCCAGGGCCTTGAATTTTCAGTACTACATCCATGCCCTTCACAACATGCCCAAAGAGATTATACACCTTTGTTAAGGACTTTGTGTCATCGGCCGTGCAGATGAAGAACTGGCTGCCGCTGTTCACCGCCTCGTTGCCCTGCTTCGCCATGGCGACACAGCCGGGAGTATATGTGCCCTTGACCGTCTCCGCCGGGATCTTGTAGCCGGGACCACCCGTGCCATTGCCCAGAGGATCGCCGGATTGGATGATGAAGTTAGCCACCACGCGGTGGAAGGTCAGCCCGTCGTAAAATTGATGCTGCGCCAGGTAGACAAAGTTATTCACCGTCTGCGGCGCGTCCTGCGGATCAAGCTCCAGCACAATCAAGCCCTTGTTGGTGTTGATGCCGGCACAGTAGACCTTTTTGGTGTTGATGCTCATCGCGGGTACTGTCTTATAGCTGCGCACGATCTTCTTGCTCGCAGCCGCGGTTGGCGCCGGCGCGCTATCGGTGAGCTGGCTGACCATCTTCAGGCAGGGCGAGGCTGCCACAGGCCTGGGCTTCGGCTTTGGTTTGGCCGCTGGCGCGAATGGACCCAGGTGATAGAAGTACAGCCCATACACGCCTAACACGATGATCGCTAAGGTGAGAAACGTGGCCCAGGGATAGCGAGCTATGCCGCGCGCGGGCGGCTTATAGCCTGGCGGCCGCCGCAGGGGCGCGGCTCTCTTCGTGACCGGTTTTGGCAGTTCCGTTGAATGGGCCCTGGCAATTCTAGCCGCACGTTTCGCGGCCGCACGTTTTGTCGTCTTTGGCATGGGGTTCTTAAATAACTCCTTCTTGCAAGAATATATGATCTGGTCGGCCCCCAGCCAATTCTGTGTCTCGTTGCGGCATGCGGTGGGTGGCCTGCGTGAATCCTGTAATTTCTGCGTGCTATCATAACCCCGACAGCCTACCCGGTCAAGTCCCGATCTGTTGACGATATATTCGTCTGGTTGGATGAAATAGGAAGAATAGCCCACCTTTCTATGTGGATAAGTCTGTGGATAACTTCGTGGATAAGTGTGGATAAGTCTGCCTCAACAGTGGATAACTGGGGGAAAAGTTATCGCCCCACTAGAGATTGTGCTTGGAAATACATCGTATCATGATAGACATATCCACATATCCACAAAGACACCCCTCGCTTGCTATTTGCGTTTAGACAGAAGATTCGCTACACTGTTCAGGCACACATTTTTTTGAGCCGCCTGTATGCCGGTCTCCAGAATGGTAACGGCGAGCCAGGGGCTTTCTTGACATGTTTGTGGTAGGACATGGACGAGGCCCTGGTAGGAAATAAGGGTAATTGTGCTACACAAAAAGTCGAACTTATGTGCTATAATCGGCTCTAAACGCGATGTTTTTCAGGTACTTATAGCTAAAACTGCTGGAGTTGGGACGTGGAGAAACTGTTACCGCAAAATATAGAGGCTGAGTGTGGGGTATTGGGCAGCATTATCATTGATCCAGAGGCGATTGTGCAGGTCGCAGACTTCCTGCTCGCCGAGGATTTCTATCGTGATGCCCATCGCAGCATCTATGAAATTATTCTTCAGCTTTACGAACGGCATGAGCCTGCCGACTTCATCACGATCTGCGATGAGTTGGAGCGGCTGAATAAGCTGGAGGATGTAGGCGGTGCCAGCTATATCACCTCGCTGATCAACCAGGTGCCCACCAGCGGCAACGTCGAATACTATGGGCGCATCGTTGAGCGTACCGCCGTCCTGCGCCGCCTGATACACGCGGCCGGCCAGATCGCCGCTACGGCCTACGAAGAGGGCGACGCCGATATCGCCCTCGACAAAGCTGAACAATTGATATTCAATATCAGCCAGCGCCACTCGCGCTCCGACTTCGATCTCTTGCGCGATATCCTCTCGCAGTACATGGATAAGCTGGACCAGTTGCACGAACGGCGCGGCGCCATTGTCGGCGTCCCCACCGGCTTCACTGACCTGGACCGCCTGACCGGTGGGCTGCAACGCTCGGATTTGATTATTCTGGCAGCCAGGCCCGCTGTTGGCAAATGCTTGACGGCCAGAACGTTAATCGATGATCCTATCACAGGTGAGCGCGTAACAATTGAAGAGTGCGTGCAGCGCCGTCTAGCCACTATCTATGGTGTTTCAGAACATGGTCAGATGCGTCCTGCTCAAGTCACCGGCTGGATAGATAGCGGCATACAGCCCTGTTATCGTGTCACAACGCGTACCGGTCGCGCCGTCGAAGTAACCGGGCATCATCCTTTCCTGACTGTTAACGGCTGGAGACCTTTACATGACTTGCATGCTGGTCAGTGTATTGGTGTGCCAACGCAGGTTGCCGCCTTTGGTAATGACGAAAGCTGGTCCCTGGATATGGTGCGCTTGCTGGCCTACTTTATCGCAGAAGGCGGACTCTCACGCAATTCGCCGGCTTTTACAAATACTGACCCTATCATCATTGAGGATTTCAAGCGCATTATCGCGACACATTTCCCTGCATGCGCTATTCGGCAGGAACGTATTACCTATACTGTTGCCCAGCAGAAGAGCCTGTACACGCAGCGCGGGATTGCTATTTTACCCAGGAACCCGGTCACTGCCTGGCTGAGTGATCTGGGCTTGAGGGGCAAACTGGCGAAGGATAAGTTCTTCCCGGCATGCGTCTGGAAGTGGAGCCGTCGTTACCTGGCAGAATTCTTGCGCACGCTGATGAGTTGCGATGGCAGCATTTATACGATGGGTGGCCAGCCACGTATTGAATTCACCGTTGCATCACCACAGCTTGCAACCGATGTCCATCATGCTTTTATTCGTTTTGGCCTGGAAACTAAATTCTACCGGACTTCACATGGGGCCTGGAGAGTGGAGATTACTAACCCTGACAGCGTAAGAAAGTATCAGGAGCAGATCGGTTGGATAGGAGAAAAGACTACGCGTTTTGTAGACCATATGTACCTTGTTCCTTTGCGCGTTAGCAATCGGGGCCATGCTCCGCAAGAAACCTGGCAGATCGTGCGCAATGCCGCACACAGCCAGGGGCTCACGCTGATCGAGCTGGCGCGTAGAAGCGGCGAGACAACGAAAGGTGGCAAATATGGGGGCTACAATGCAAAGACAAAACAAAGCCTGGCGTGCTATCGTCTAGCCGCTTATGCCGAGGTATTGGATCACCCCACTCTACGGTTGGCGGCCAGTACAGATATCTACTGGGATGAGATCGCCTCCATTGAGTACATAGGGGAGCACCAGGTAT
>JBDTHH010000583.1:0-14093 GCA_039937055.1 Ktedonobacteraceae bacterium
GTTGATCCACATGGCTCTGAAGCCTTCTCAAGGTTGCAGGCCATGGCATATGATCCCTACGAGGATGAGAGAGTACGCCGTGCAGCCAAAGAGCGGCTCGCCGTTGGATAACCTCACCATAGCAGCAGCTATTAAAAAGATACAGATGGTAGTTTTCAAGGTCGCAAACTACCTGGCAAGGAGAAAGAACTATGACAGGAAGTTCTGACGCTTCCGGCGGCTCGGCGCCATTTCGCATCGGCGTCTCGGCGCTGATCTTCGCTGAAGGGCGTGTGCTGCTGGCACGGCGCCGCGATATCGATTGGTGGAATCTGCCGGGCGGTGGGATGGAGGCGGGCGAGACGGTAGACGAAGCCATATGCCGCGAGGTGCGCGAGGAGACAGGGCTGGAGATCGAGGTTAAGCGGCTGGTCGGCGTGTATTCTAAGCCGCAGAAGCAGGAGGTCGTGCTCTCGTTCCTCTGCTACGTCACAGGCGGCACGCTCTGTGTCACCGAAGAGTCGCGCGAGTGCCGCTACTTCGCGCCCGACGACCTGCCAACCAATACCCTCCCCAAGCATCGCCAGCGCGTGGAAGATGCCCTGCTTCAACAGCCGAGCGCCGTACTGCGCGCGCAACGCAGCAGCACGGCGGAAGACCAACGGATCTTCTCTAGCTAGCCCAGCAGCACCACCACATCGCGTGCCGCCAGTGCCACCTGCCCGCTGATCTCTCGACCATCCAGCAAAGAGGTAAAGGTACTGGCCGGCAACGCCACCTGCGCAGGCCCGTCGCTATGATTGAGCAAGAAGTACACCGGCCGGCCATCCGCCCTGGCACGCATGGTTACTTCTACACCTTCCGGAGCCTCCAGGAGTGAGGCTACGCTCGCCTCCAGACAAAGCTGGCGCAGCAGGCCGGCCAGTAGGGCCTCGCTCCCCTGGGTTGCCAGGTAATAGGCGCGCCCCTGCCCAAACTGATGCACTGTGAGGGCTGGCCCCCCGGCATAGTAATCGCTGGCGAAGACACCGAGGGCACGCGCACCCTCAAGGTGGACAACCTCTCCCCACAGCGTGCAGGGATAGCTACCTTGCAGCGGCCCTTCCGCCACCACCACCTCATTGCTCATGGCATCTGTCCAGGGGTCAAACTCCTCGATATGCATGCCAAGCAACTTGCGCAGCTCGCCAGGATAGCCGCCCGGCGCCACATGGTCGTTCTGATCGACTATGCCGCTGAAGAAGGTCACCAGCAGCGTTCCCCCGCGCTCGACGAACTGCTCCAGGTTCCGCGCTACCCCCGGCCGCAGCAGATGTAGCAGGGGGGCAACGACCAGACGATAGCCGCTCAGGTCGCTGCTGGGCGAGACGACATCGACGGCGACATTGAGGCCGTGCAAGGCGCGATAGCAGGCCTTGATCTGCTCCCAATAGCGCAGGCGGTCGCTCGGTCCCGGCAGATACTCGACGGCCCACCAGTTCTGCCAATCCAGCAAGATCGCCACCCGCGCGGCAATGCGCGAGCCGGCAACAACGGGCGCGATGCGCTTCAACTCGGCACCTATCTGTGCCACCTCGCGGAAGATGCGCCCATGCTCGCTGCCCTCGTGAGGCACGACGGCGCTGTGGAACTTCTCGGCCCCCGCCTGCGATTGACGCCACTGGAAGTACAGCACGCCGTCCGCGCCATGGGCCACCGATTGCAAGCTCTGCAAGCGCAGGCGACCGGGGCGCTTGTGGGGATTCTGCGCCATCCAGTTCACCTGGCCCGGCGTCTGCTCCATCACCAGGTGCGGCTGCCCTCCCTTGAGCGAGCGCATCAGGTCATGTGTCAGCGCCATTTCCCAGGGGGGCATAGTAGGCGGCGGGTAGTTATCGAAGGAGATGACATCCAGATGCGGCGCCCAGGCAAAGTAGTCCAACGGTTTGAAGGCTACCATCAGATTGGTGGTAATCGGCACAGCCGGCGTGATCTCGCGCAGGATACGCGCCTCGCTAAGGTAGCAGGCGAGCAGGGAGTCCGACTGAAAGCGCTGGTAATCGAGGGACTGGCCGGGATTGTTCTGGGCAGGCGCGATGCGCGGCGGCAGGATATCTTCCCAGTGAGAGTAACGCTGGCTCCAGAAATTGGTGCTCCAGGCAAAGTTGAGATCATTCAGCGATTGATAGCGCTCCTGGAGCCAGGCACGAAAGGCGACGGCGCAGGTATCGCAGAAGCAGCGCGGCGTGTGGCAACCGTACTCGTTGTTCACATGCCACATCGCCAGCGCGGGATGCGCACGATAGCGCTCAGCCAGCCGGCGCGCCAGTTCGGTCGAGGCGCGCCGGTAATCGGGGCTGTTGGGGCAATAGTGCTGGCGCGCACCATGATAGAGGCGCTTCCCATCGCGTGTGATGGGCAACATGTCGGGATAGAGGCGGCTCATCCAGGTGGGGGGCGAGGCGGTGGCCGTCGCCAGGTCAGCGGCAATGCCATGCTCCGCCAACATATCCATAATGCGGTCCAACTGCTCGAAATGATAGTGTCTCGGCTCCGGCTCAAGCAAGGCCCAGGAGAAGATATTCAGCGAGACCATATTGACATTTGCCAGCTTCATCAGGCGCATATCATCGAGCCACACCGCCTCCGGCCACTGTTCGGGGTTATAGTCGGCACCATAGAGGAGGGTAGCTGGGAAATATTCTAGCATAGCGTGGCGCTCCTGTCTACAGACACACTATCGTTGTTGCTGTGATGCGCCCCATTATATCACCAGATCAAATTTGACCTTTGTCTTCACTGCCAGAGTTGCTTGAGAAACGCAGCGAACGCTTGCATCTCTGCCTGGGTACGGGAAAGCTGCTGCGCCCGCGTCGCATCATCCCAGTCATATGCCTCATACCCGCATAATGGCATCAGACGAAACAGGATGGGTGAAGACCAATGAATCACAAGGCGTCGTTCTTCAGGAATTGTTGGATGCTGGTGATAATAGGTACAAAGAAGCTCTTCTAAACGTGCATATAGCACACCGCGCGTGGGCAGCGCGCCAGCCTCCACCACGAGTTGTGCTCCTTTTGCCTCCCGCTCAGCGGCGCTAAGCCCCTCGCGACTCGCGTCTTCTAGCATTTGTCTGAACGTGGGAAATTCATCAGTCTCAAGGTCTACCCAGGGATACGGCAACCCATCGTCGAGATGTCCCTCACAGGACTGGCAGGTAGGGAACCCAAGCAGGTTCAACGCAACAACGATTTCGAGGATTCCCTCATCGATGGAACATCCCAGCCTATCTGTGATGCGCCGCATGAAGTTTTCTGCTTCCTCCCAGGAGGCAGCAGAAAACTTCACCTCTTTAGGCCATACCATCATTCTATCGCTTCACGCTTCTGCATACTCTCTCCGCCATCATCGCGTAGCGCATCCCGCCATGCTTGCTCCACCTCATCTTCGACCCACGCGCGTACCTGTTGCGCCCACCCATCGTCCCACGCGCCTTGCTCCTCCAGGAGTTGCTGACAACGTAGCAAGGGATCGCGCGGATCTCCTGTTACGTCCGGGGTAGGACGCGTCACATACATCTCCAGCAACAAGGGACCGCGACCCTCGCGTGCGCGTTGCATCGCGGCTTGCATGGTCGTGTAGACGGACAGCACATTGGCTCCGTTGATGGAGAGGCGCTCGATCCCGGCGGGAAGAGCGACCGAGGAGAGCGTCGATTGAGCAGTGGAAGAGGCTTCGGGGCAATCCTGCTCGCAGATAAAGATTACGGGGAGTCGATGGAGGACGGCAAAGTGTACCCCTTCGAGGAAGTCGGGGTCGGCGGTGGCGCCATCGCCGCAGTAGGCCACAGTGACGGCGGGAGCTTTGCGTAGCTTGCAGGCAAAGGCTATACCGGCCGCGTGCAGGATATGCGTGGCAGCGGGGGTGGCGCCTGTGATCATGTTGTGCTTCTGGTACCCCCAATGAAGCACAGGAGCGGGCCGCTCAGTCGTGGCATGGACCCCTTCATCTCTAGCAGACGCTTCAGGGAGAGGAGAGCTATCACCCCGGCTCTGGGCTTGCAGGCAAGCACGGAAGACCTCATAGGGCGTCATGCCGATAGTGAGCACCACACCGAGGTCGCGATAATACGGCAGCGTGAAGTCCGTGCCAACTTCAATGCATAGCGCGCTGCCCACCTGGGCAGCTTCGTGACCCCGGCAGCTCGCAATATGATCGATATGTCCCTGCTCGTGCAGCCGCGAGATCCATTCATCCACCATCCGCACACGAAGTATTCGCGAGTAGAGGTCACGCAGCATATACATAGAGGGTGAAGAGAGTGTAGCTATCTCCACGCGCGCACCACCTGAAAGGAATCTGCTTGATCTATGTCAGACCGACATGGTTCAGACTACCTTCTATGGTACCACATTACCGGCATTACAATGCTAAGGAATCGCCCTGATATGCACACCTGATCTGTGAATCGCCCTGATGTGCGTACCCTACGCGCATCGGGCGAGGATTATGATATAATAATGCGCGATAGTCCAATAGTCCATCTTTAGACCAGACCACAACGCCGGGCCGAGAAGTCAACGTAGACCTTTCTTTGGAGGCAGCATGACAGTAAACATTCGCACAACGGAAGCAGATACGACAACGCAGCCGCCTGATCCCGTTGCGATTTACCGCACGATGGTCATGGCTCGCAGCATGAATGACATGCTGAAAACGCGTAAAACGCAGGGCAAATTCCCCTTTTACATTGGATGCGCCGGACATGAGAGTATGGCAGCCGTGGTCGCAGCTCTCGATGAGCGCGATTGGCTCTCGCTCTACTATCGCGACCTGGCGGCCTGGCTACAGCGGACCGGCGATATTTATGGGCCGCTGCGCGAAGCTTACTCGCGTATCACAGGGCCGATGTGCGCCGGGCGCAACATGCCCTCGCACTACAGCAACAAACGCCACCGCATCCTGCCAACCTTCAGCGAGGTGGCGGCGCTGGGACCCTTCGCGGGCGGCGTTGGCTTCTCCCTGCAATGGCACAAAAGCCGGGAGCTGGTAGTCTACTCCACAGGCGATGGCGGGGCCGCAACTAACGATTTCAATGCGCTCTTCAAGCAGGCGGCGGTCCATCGTTTGCCGGTGCTGATGATCGTCGAGGACAATGGCTGGGCGATCACCGCGGCCTCTCCTATCCAGTGGGCAGGCTCGCTGGTGGATTGGGCCCGGGGCGGCGGCGTCTATGCTGAGGAGGTCAATGGCGCCGATACTATGGCAACCTACGAGGCTACCACACGCCTGGCGCGGCATATCCGCGAAGGCCAGGGGCCGGTCTTGATGCACCTGCGCGTGGGCCTGCTCGACGCGCATTCCAGCAGCACCGATATCAAGACCTACCGTAAGAAGGAGGAGATCGAGGAGACCGCCGCCACCAAAGACCCGGTGAAGAATTTCGGGCGCTGGCTCGTCGAACATGGGCATCTTCAGGAAGCCGACCTGGACCGCATACGCAAGGAGGCGCGCGCCGCACTGGAACACGCCGAGTCCCAGGTGCTGCAAGAGCCGGAGCCGGAGCCTGACAGGGTCATGCACCATGTAGTGTATGTGCCGCAATGGCAGGAGAATACCCCCCGTGGCACAAAGCGCCAGACGACCATGCTGGGGGCCATCAACGAGGCCTTAACAGAACTGGCCCAGCGCGATCCCGGCTTCTTCGTCTATGGGCAGGACGTGGGTAGTCCCAAGGGCGGCGTCTTCGGCGCCACGGCGGCCCTCGTCACGCAATTTCCCGACCGCGCCATCAGCAGTCCGCTCAACGAACAGGTGATCGTGGGCATCGCCGCCGGAGCCGGTATGATCGATGGCAAGGCGCGCTGCGCCGAGATTCAATTCGTGGACTACCACCAGTCGGCGGCCCAGACGATCCGCCTGGCGGCACGCATCGCGTACCAGAGCTACGGCGACTGGACAGTGCCGCTGCTCATCCGCAGCAAGTCGGGCAGCGGCGGCGGCGGCCCCATCTCCAGCAGCACGGCCGGGGGCGGCGCGTTTGGCCACTCCAACAGCGGAGAGCAGTGGTTCACCAACGTCCCTGGCATGATTACCATCTGCCCCGCCACGCCGTTCGACGCCAAGGGACTGCTGCTGGAGGCCGCACGCGCGCAGTCGCCCGTCGCGTTCTTAGAGCGTGGACGCCTCTATCGCTCCGAGCCACCCAGGGATAGCCAGGGTAACATCATCGCCGCTATGGCCGAATACTGGTACGTGCCCGAAGGCTATTATACGCAGCCTATCGGTAAGGCGCGGCGCATGCGCATCGGCGAGGGGCCAACGAGTGTGGCGATTATAAGCTGGGGCACGATGGTGCTGGAGGCCTGCACCGCCGCCGCCGATATCGTCCAGCGTGTGGGCGGCGCTATTGAAGTCGTCGATCTACGCACGCTCGCGCCCTTCGATGAAGCGGCCGTGGTGGCGGCGGTACGCGAGGCCAACCGCGTCATAGTGGTCACGGAAGAAGCCGATCTGACCAGCTTCGGGCGGCACGTCCATTCCTGGATCGTCCAGCACTGCTTCTATGACCTGGACAGCACGCCCGCGTTCATCTCCGCCCTGCCGGCCCCTCCTGCCCCATACGACGCGCCGGAGGAGACAGCATTCTATCCCACAACGAAGACGATAGAGGCGAAGATCGAGGAGCTGCTGGCAGAGTAACCTGTAGCATAATCATAGCCCTAAGGGAGAGGCCGGAAATGGTTCCGGCCTCTCCTTTTCGCAAACTTTCATTGGTCGCCTGGTGTATTATAAAGGTGCCCCTACGCGCATAAGGGGCAAAGGTACCGTATAACTCGCATCCTTTCCGTAAGCGTGCTATACTTGCGTCTAATAAAATACACAATCTTCAATATATCAAGTACATGGCTGGTGAACTATGGATATGACTACTGATACAGCGATCGCGCACCCCTCTCTCACACAGACGCCCGCTACACGGCGCCAGCATACTCTGACAGCGATCTTGGGGGAATGTGGCGTCAGTGTTGTACTGGCCCTCATCAGCTTCATTCCGCGTATCATGCTGGCGTCGCAGCTTGACATGGTGACCGATGAAAGAACCTATATCACGGCCGGCAAGTTCTATGTGCCGCTGCTGGCACACCTGAACCTGACAGCCGATGGCTGGAACTACAACTACGAACATCCTGCTTTTGTGAAACTGCTCATAGGCATATCTCTCTTTATTAACTCATACACAGGACAACGGCTCTCAGAACTCTTCGCGGCCCGGCTACCTATCGTCATCACCGGCACCTTCCTGGTACTGGCGGTCTACTGGCTGGGGCGTGGGCCGTTCGGACATGTGGTGGCCTTCTTCGCCGCGCTCGGCCTGGCTGTCAGTCCCTGGATGGCCTACTTCAGCGCTATCGCCTATCTAGATATGACGATGGTTACGCTGATCACAATAGCCTACCTCCTGCTCTGGCCCGCGCTGCGACGGCCGCGCCTGTACCTCCTGGCGGGCGTATTCGCGGGTGTGGCCATTGCCAGTAAGTACCCGGCATACCTTGTTCTGCCCGGCATGGTCCTGTTCATCGCCTACTATGTTATGGCCATCCGCCCCAGGTTGTCGGTTGAGCAGCGCTCACCGCTGCCCTGGCGCTACTGGGGCGCGGGAACGGTCCTGATGGGAGTCAGCCTCTTCCTGGCCGACCCCAGCATCTGGCGCCAGCCTGCCTCTCTTCTGATCCACAGCTTGCGCTTCAACCTGCATCACGCCAAATATGGCCACCTGATGTTTATGGCCGGCCAATCCAGCGACTACGCGCAGCACTGGGCAATTATATATATCCTGTTCGTCAAAATCAGCGCCTTTGTGACGCTCCCCGCGCTCTTCTTCATAGTCTTTGCCTTGCTGCGCCTGTTACGCTTCCATATGCGCAAGCCGGATGTAACGTTTCCTACCACGCGTTTGTGGCGCTCCGCTTCCTCGCGCTCGCAGGCCCAGGTCACGCCCATGCAGCACCCCCCAGAGAGTGAGGCCCATCTTGCTGATATAGCCAGCACCGCCTTCCTCTTGATCTGGCTGCTCACATCGCTGTGTACATTCAGCCTGCTGACCATCGTCGTCGGTACACACTACGCGCTCCCGCTCGTTCCCCCGCTTGTGATAACCGGTGTGCTCGGTCTGGTAACCATGCTTGGCTACCGGCGCAGCATGCTAATGCGCGCACCAGGCACATTGTCTGACGAACAGGCCACGTCACACGATAAGCAAGTCAAGCCAGGGATTGGGCTTCAGCTACGTGCGCTGATACCTCTGGCGCTGATTGCCATCGCCCTGTTCGTGCCGCCTGTCGTGGGTCTGACCACCATTTACGCAGCCGACGGCTATACGAGCGAATTCTTCCGGGGCGAAGATGCCATCGTCCAGGTACAATACCCGGCCTATCGCGAAGCCAGCCTGTGGCTGATCGCCCACACCCACAGCACAGGACGCATTGGCATGATCGCCGTTATCGGCTCTCTGCAACCGGACATCTATGGTCAATCATGGTTCCGCTACAATCCTGATATAAATGGACGCCTGCACTTTAGCGAGGTCACACCTGATGCACATAAACTGCCCTACGACTACCTTATCTGGCCGATGAACATTGTGCAGCGCGGCTATGCCATCCCTGATGCATGGCGCACCCATATTGTTCACACCATCACCGGTGGAGGCACCATCTACTGCTTTATCCTGGCGCGCGACCCCACGACTATCGTGACCTGATCTGATAGCTGTCTCTCTATAGAGGTAATGCTGTGTCACTTCTCGTGAGGAGAGTTCGTTATAAGGGGTGGATTACTCAATACTATAGCATATGCTAACGCTCCTCTATTCCGAAGTGATTTTCTATGGCAGGTGAGATAGATAATGAAACGCACACCTACTCGTGACATCATCTTTTTATTTGTTGGCACACGTCTGGCCCTGGTGATAGTCACGTACCTTTCTTACATATTGCTCACTGCACCCAAATATTCAAGTGCTCCCGTGGATATAGTGGCTCTGCTCACATCCTGGAATCACTGGGACTCGGCCAACTTCGTGAGAATCGCGCAGTACAACTACCAGACTGCCTACGATACCGCCTTCTTTCCACTCTTGCCCCTGCTGATCTTCATACTGGCACATCTTTTAGGAGGATGGAATGGCAGCTACCAGCTTGCCGGGATGCTCATCAGTAATGGCGCGCTGCTGGGAACGCTGTTCGTGTCATACCAGATTGCCAGCGATGCGCAGGGGGACCAGGTGGCGCGGCGCTCACTACTCTACCTGTGTATCTTCCCTACCGCTTTCTACTTTTTCAGTGCCTACAACGAATCGCTCTTCATCCTGCTCGTCATGTGCGCGTTTCTGGCAATGCGGCGGCAGCGTTGGTGGCTGGCAGGTCTATTGGGTATGCTTGCTGCGCTGACCCGTTCGGCGGGAATTTTGCTCGTTGTGCCTTATCTATGGGAGGTATGGGTCACACGTGAGAGCATCGCAGCTATGCGCTGGCGTGCAAATCAACTGCTGCGCTTCTTCCCGGTGGTCCTGATTCCACTGGGCACTGCGATCTATAGTTGCTACTGCTGGTATCTTTATAATGCACCCCTCTCCTTTGCTATCGTGCAAGGACATTGGGCGCGGCATACGTCCTGGCCGTGGATAGGCATATGGCAGTCGTTGTATGAAATATTCTGGAACCAACCTTTTGGCTCGTTCAACGAGGCGCACAATATCCTTGACTTGAGCGCTACGGTGGGTTTCCTGCTGCTGGCTATCCTGGGATGGCGCAAGTTGCGTATGAGCTACAATATCTGGATCGCGCTGTTGCTCCTCTATGCACTTGTAAGTCCCGCAACAGGCCAGCACGATGCCCTGGTATCTAGCCAACGCCTGGTATTAGAAATGTTTCCCGGTTTCATCACACTGGCGGCGCTGGGAATCACATATCCGCGCCTACACCAGGCACTGATGTTGATCTTCCCGATACTGCTGGCAATTTTGAGTATGCTCTTCATTATGAATCGCTGGATGGTTTAGAAAATAGATCGGTATGATAAGAAAAGATGTAGAAGACTCTAGACAGATCGGGGAGCTTTGCAGGCTGAGCCCGGCCATACAACAACCACCCGCGATAAGATCGCTGGCGCTCTGCGTTCTTGGCTTTGTGCTCTGCATCCTGGTTAGTGTGGCTCCCTTACATAACCTGGCAGGAACGACGCTCCTCTTACAGTTGACACCGGGGATGCTGCTTGTATGGGTGGGCGCCTGGCTTCCTCGCGACCTGGGCCTGGCTACCAATCGCATCCAATCGTTTGTGAGCACGAATAGCTTCGAGTTTCAGGCGCTGATGGTCGTGGCGTTTACAATCTACAGCCTATGCGTGCGACTTATTCAACGCCAGGCTCCGCAGGCGAATAACCGGCGCATCCTGCGCGTGATCTGGCTCGGCATGTTCGGCGCCGGCATCATCTTTATCCTCATGCCTGCCATGCTATCGCATGATATCTTTGTCTATGCTGGCTATGGTCGGCTGCTTGCTTTCTATCACACCAATCCTTACTTCACGCCGTTCTCAGCATACCCACACGATCCATTATACCGGAGCGATGACTGGCGTACCGCCGTAGCGGCGTATGGTCCTCTCTGGCTAGGCGTGTGCGGGCTAGCGAGCCTGGTGTTAGGGGCAAATCCTCTGGGCTACATCCTGGCCTTTCGCATCTTCGGCTTTGCATGCCATCTGTTCAACACATTGCTGATCACCGCTATTTTGCGCACAACGGGACGTACTCCACGGACGGTGGCTCTGGGAACCGCGCTCTACGCTCTGAATCCGCTGGTCTTGCTGGAAAGCGCGCTCGGCGCACACAATGATGTGTTCATGGTAACCCTACTCTTGCTGGGTTTTCTGTTCTGCGTTCGCGCAGAACAGCACGGGATCACACGGCCGCGAAACTACCTGCCCCCTGTGCTCTTTTTTACCCTGGCTGGACTCATCAAGTTCACCTGCCTGCCGATTATTGCGCTTTTCATCATCATGTTGTTCTATCGCACGCTACGCTCTGCCCAAACGGGCGAGGCAAGCCATCGCCCCTACGCGGAACCACGACCGGTGTCCGCTACCACCAGGCAGGCCACAGTCTTGCGCTGGTGGCCGGCTCTCCTGACTACACTGATTGCGGGGGCTTTTAGTGGAGGCGTGGCGCTCGCTGGCTATGCACCATTCTGGGTCGGATATAGTGTCAGCCAGATCATAGGCAGCTTCTCGGCACCGCCCTCGGCATATATGACCGCATTTTCTATTCTCAAGGGAATTACTGTATGGGGCATAGCCCATCCCCAACCGGTGCATAGCTGGGGGTATACACTGCTTTCTATGTTTAGTCAACACGCACTCTGGAATTACATAAACATAGGTACTGTGTGTATAGGGATGATTATAGGGGCCATCTGCCTATGGCGCCGTCCGACAATACGCACGCTGGCACTGGTAGCACTGGCTATATTGGGAGCGCTGCTTATCGTCACTACCTGGTTCTTCCCCTGGTATGTAACCTGGCTGATGTGCCTGGCAGCCATCTGTCTGCCAGGCACATCTACACGTATAGGCCGCGGACTGCTAGCATTTACGCTGGTCTTCTCCGTGTCGGCGTTCTCGGTCTATCTCTTTAACGGACGGGCACCGCAAGGCAACTGGAACGGCTTTGTTTGCCTTACCTCTATTGGACCGCCAGTGCTGGCTTTCTTGCTGGCGATTACCTGGAGACGACGCAAACCCACGCAGCAACCCGGCGGACAATTATATAGTATGACCACGATAGGAGAGGATAGCAAAACTATCACGTTGCTTTGATTGACCTGAAGGGTTATAATTCGCCAATATCTTTGGATTTCTAACCAATCTGGGGATGTGTTTCATTGATAGGGAGGGCGTTCATGCGCTGGCTATCATCCATGCTACGAAATTGGGCGTTCATGTGGCACAGCGGGCCGCTGGCGTCTCTGATCTCTTTGCAAACATTGGAGAATGCTCTACACGTATGGGGATATCCGGCGGTGACTCTCTTTATCATGATCGAGAGTTCCGGCATCCCCTTCCCAGGCGAAACGATGCTGCTGCTGGCCTCGTTCTTGGCTGCCAACGATCCCCAGTTGCAGATCCCAATCATCATTGCCTGTGCCGCGCTCGGTGCCATTGTTGGAGATAACATTGGCTACACCGTAGGGCGTAAGGGCGGGCGGCCCTTTGTCGAGCGGTTCGGGCGCTATGTCTTCTTGAAGCCGCAGCACCTTGATCGCGCCGACCAGTTCTTCGCAAAACACGGGAACAAAACGGTCTTTTTTGGCCGCTTCATTGCGGTTTTACGCGCCTGGGCGGCCTTCCTGGCTGGCGTCAACCACATGCATTGGCGCACCTTCCTGGTCTATAACGCTGCCGGCGGCATCCTCTGGGCCATCATCTACGGCTGTCTTGGCTATTTCGCGGGACGCTTCTTCCACGATAACTTTGCGCAGGTTGAGCGTATCGCCAGTAACATCAGTTGGATTGGCGCAGGCATCATCATAATCGCTGTGGTGATAGCTTTCGTGGTTTTCCGCAGGCGCCGCGCGCGGCAGGCAGAGCATCCCACTGTCAGTACGACCGGTGAGAACAAGGCCGCTCAGGAGCCAGGTAGCGAGAACACCACGCAGCCACATGCCGCTCTCATTGAGACGCAGGAGGCGCCAGCAGATGTTCCCGCCCAACCTGCTGGCGATGAAATGCAAACGGCTGCCTCCAACGCGTCCAATCCTATTGTAGAGCCTGGTGTGATTCCGCACGCCAGCGAATAGACGCGCCATTCCTCCCAATGTGGTACCATCAGCATGTGAATGGTTCCTACGAATATGCTACAATAAGCCTCGTTAAACAAGACTTGCGCGTAAGAAAAAGTGAGGTTGCGTATGCCAGCATTGGAAGAAGGTCAGATATTTGAGCGCTACCGTGTCATTCGCTTGCTTGGTAGCGGGATATCGGGAGAGAGCTACGAGGCGGAAGACGCCATGCTTTCACGCAAAGTGGTGCTCAAACTCATCCATCCGTGGTCTCCGCTCGCGGACTCGGCCCGGCGGCAGTTCTTTCGCGAGATGCAGGGCATCAGCATGCTCAATCATCCCTGCCTGGCAGCCGTTCTTGATTATGGCGAGATGCATGGCCGGCTGTACATCGCCCGTCGCTACCTGAGCAGCGGCTCCCTGCTGAGCAACGAGGGACGACTCTGGTTTCGTCCGCCGCTGGAGATCGCCGAGGCCATACGGTATGGGCAGCAACTTGCCCAGGGATTGGATTACATTCACAATCTTGGGTACCTGCATGGCTCGCTCACGTTCTCGAATATCCTGGTGGTACGCGGACCAGGCCCGGCGCAGGAGCCAGGTTACACACCATTCCTGCTCGCCGACATTGGGCTGGCGAACTATGTGCGCCGCTTCGGTCGCCCGCCGACCACGCCGCTGCCAATCACCGCGGCCCCCGAACAGATCGGCAAGCGTGTGACGCCCGCGAGCGATCAATTCGCCCTCGCCGTGGTGCTGTACTTCTGGATCACCGGTCGCCCGCCCTATTTTGGCTCACCGGAAGAGGTTGAACACCTGAAACTGACTGAGACCATGACCTCGCTTATTTCGCTCAACCCCAGAGTCACGATGGAGCAAGAAGGCATCATCCGGCGCGCGCTCTCCGTCTATCCAGATGAACGCTATCCATCTATCCGCGCCTTCGCCGATGCGCTCCTGGCAACTCTGCGACCCAAACCGGCCCTCACGCCGCTATCTGAGTTAAGCACGCAACCGCAATCCACACGCGCACCTGAGCCTGTTCTTGAACTCGCACCTACCAGCAATAGCGAGCCAACCTTTGTCTCCGATAGCCTATCTATCCCTGAGCCACCCATTTCTGAACCCGAGGTACAACTTGAGTTCCAACCCGCCTCTGGAGCTGAACCTGCCTTCGCCTCCGACAACCTATCTATGCCACAGGCAGAACCTGAGGCTGGCTTGCAACCGGAGGTAAGCACTGGTCCCGAGGCTATGCCAGTCAATGGGGCCTTACAGCAGGCTCAACCTGTTGAAA
>JBDTHH010000584.1:0-13341 GCA_039937055.1 Ktedonobacteraceae bacterium
GGGACGGCGGTCTTACGCGCTTTCGGCCTTGAGCTTATTGCTGGCGAAGAGCTTGATGAAGATGATCGTCAGCTCAAACAGGCAGGACATCGCGACGCCCAGGATAATCGGGCTGAAGATATCAGCCCCCGGCGTCAGGAATGTCGCGGCGACCCACATGCCGACATGCGAGGCGGCGCGGCGCTTTTTGAGCGTATCCGAGGTGATCAGCCCGATCTGTGCCATGAAGGTGAGTACCAGCGGGATCTCGAAAACGACACCGAACGCCAGCAGGAAGAAGGCTACGAATGTGAAGTAGCTATCCGCCGAGATCAGTTCAAGGAAGTTGCTCGAACCAAAGTCGATCAGCCAGCGAACAGGAAACTGGAGCACAGCGAAGCCCAGGCCAATGCCCGCGACGAAGAGTACCACGCCCAGGCAGATGAAAGGCACGGCGTTTTTCTTTTCGCGCGAGTACAGTCCCGGCGCGATGAAGGCCCAGATCTGGTAAAGAAGTACTGGTATGGCGATCAGGATACCAACCGCGACCGAGATCTTGAGAAAGACAGTGAAGCTGCCCGCCAGGTCTGTCATGACGAGATTCCGGCCTGGACTATGGGCGATCTGCACCGCCTGTGCTGGCAGAGGCAACTCCAGGAAGTTCAGGATTGCCTCGCGAAAGATGAAGCCGATGATGGAGCCGATTACGACAGCGATCAACGATTTGAGGATACGCCAGCGCAGCTCCTCCAGATGCTCCACCAGGGACATAGTCGCCTCTTCGTCTTCTTCATCCTCCAGATGGTAGTCATCGATGGGCGCCATGCCATTGCGCTGATCTATATTACTGGTTGCCATCTTGTTCCCTCTGATAGATACCAGCCGCAGGCATTATTCGCCCCTGTGTTCGACCACACCCGGCTCGCTGATGGTCTCGCTATGCACCACCGTGCTCTCCACAGGAGTACTTGTCGTGCGGCGTATCAGCTCGCTCTCTACAGGCATGTTGCTGAGTCTGTGGATCTCGCTGTTGGCCGGTATCATCGGCTCGTCAACCAGCTCCTCCTTGGGATTGGAAGGGTGAGCGGTCAGTTCGTTCATGCCCTTGCGAAACTCTTTGATGCTCTTGCCAACCGCTGCGCCCATCTCTGGCAGGCGTTTCGGGCCAAAGACCAGCAGTGCGACAACAAGGATGACGATAAGGTCCATACCGTGAAAACCTGGGATCATGATAGAATATCCTTTCTTACACTCCGGACAGCACATGGGCTGGCCCGTTGGTTACAGTATTACGAATAAGCCGGGCGGGTGCTAGTATCCTGCCCGCTCAACGCCGCTTCCAGGGCTTGCAGGCCCTCCAGGCCGAAACTGAGCGCGCCAACTCCGGCGGCCCCGATAGCTACGAGCGTGGTTGCGCGCCGGCGGCTGATGCGCTTCTCACGCAAGATCGTGGCCATATTTTGCTGTGCCTCCGCCTCCTGGGACTGCTGGCGCACAGAGGCGCAGAGGCGTTGCTCCAGGTCAGCGGGCGCCGGTGCTGCGCTACCATAGTGGCGTAACAGCAGGGTCTCGATAGAGTCGTTCTGCATGGTTCCTCCCCAGATGGAAGGGAGATGAGAGCATCGTATAGCTCGACTCGGTCTTCGCTATGCGCTTCTCAACATGCTCCTCGTGGCTCTGGTACGTTTTAGTCGTGTTGTGCGGTATATGGCCCTCGCTGGCGGCGTGTACACTGTCGTTGATCTCTTCGCCGCCCTCGCCCGCGTACAATTGCTGAAACTGCTTGCGGGCGCGCGCCAGGCGCTGGCGGACCGCAGCCTCATTCAGATCGAGCATCTGCGCGATCTCAGCCGTCGAGAAGCTACCGATCACCGAGAGTAGCAGGCAGACACGCAACGTCTCCGGCAGTCGTCGCATCGTGCGCTGTACCGCGTCGCGCTCGGTGACCAGCTCGCCCGGATCTATGCTCTCCCTGGCCCCGTAGCCTGCTGGCTGTACCGGTGCTGCCTGCTCGTGTAGGAGGGCCTCGCTGCCTGTCGTCTCCCCGCCTTGTTCCAGCTCGCCTGCCGACCTTTTCTGCATGCGCGAGAAGGGCACGAAACGGAAGAGACGGCGCCGGCGTTGTTGCATACGTACGGTATTAATGGCGATACGCAGCAGCCACGCTCGCGCGTTAAATTGTGTCCCGCTGACCTCGCGTGCGGCATCAATGGATTTCAGGGCCTGGTGAAAGGTATCCTGTGTCAGGTCCTGGCTCTCTTCCCATTCGCCAGTCAGGCCATAGATGGTGTGAAAGACCAGTTTGCCATATTCATGAACAAGTGCCTCTACCACTTGGGCCGCGGGCATCATAAGCTACAAAACTTTCTGCGTATTGCGAGATTCTACAATCAGGATCTCGCTACAGTAATGGAGATGCATGGGAGGGGGGAAATGTGACATAGAAAATCCGACAAAGGAAAACCCGAAAAATAGAAAGTGCGGATGATACGCAATCCATCGATGATGGAGTCATATCATCTGCACTTTCTCTGGGTAGGAAGGCGGTTCGATCGGGTGTTTCGTGAGTTATGCATCGCGCCGCCTCCTGTCTCCCGCCTTGATCAGCGCAGATGTTCTTCTATGTAGTCCTCCGCCTCTTGAACCGTGGTGATCTTCTCGGCGTCCTCATCAGAGATCTGGAGTTTGAACTCCTCCTCCAGAGACATGATGAGTTCGACAAGGTCAAGGGAGTCTGCGTTCAGATCCTCGACAAAGGAAGCGCTGGGGATGACCTCGTTCTCGTCAACACCAAGCTGATCGACGATGATCTTTTTCAGTCGTTCAAAGACAGTTGCCATTATGTTACCTCACTTTCCGCTTTTGGAGTGGGCAGTTGTTGCGCCCGATTAAATATCGTACCAAGGACCCCATTGATAAAACGACTGGAGGTATCGCTGCCAAAGAGCTTGGCTAACTCCACTGCCTCATTAATGGCGGCCTTTGCCGGTACCGTATTATTAAACAGAATTTCGTAGATTGCAAGTCTGAGGATGTTTTTATCAATTCGGGCCATTTGCTGTAATGGCCACTCGTGCGCCGCACTCTGAATATGGGCATCAATCTCCGCCAGGTGATCACACGCGCCTGTCACCAGTTCGGTAGCATACTCCACCACTTTGGGGTGCAGATTGCGTTCCCCGGCGTGGCGTGATACTACCTCGACCGGCGCGTGCCGGACGGTATCATATTCGTAAAGTGCTTGTAGCGCGATCATCCGCGCCTGTCTACGTATTCCTATTGGCATAGTGCCCTCAAATGTCGCTCACGTGCGTCAACCGGTGCTTGCTTGCCTGGCAGATACTTTTCCGGCGTGCTTAACCTGCTCATGCTCTCTGTCCCTACCTGGCTAGACAACATCTTGAATGTAGACGTTGATCTCTTGCACTTTCATGCCAACCATGTGTTCAACGGCCGAAGCTACTTCGTCCTGAACGGCGGAGCCAACCTCAACAATGTTAACGCCGGAGTTCACGACGATATACAGGTCGGTAGAAACACTGTTATCTTTTACCGATAGCGCCACGCCCTGCCTGGGAATCTCTCGCCCAAGGAGGCGAGGCCATTGAGCGCTGACATGGGCCATCCGCACGACCCCCGGCACCTGGAGTGCGGTGTTCGTGACAATGGTTGAAAGCACCTGGCGGGCGATGCGTACAACCCCTAGCGATTCAGTAACCATCAGTTCTCCCTTAGAGAGTGGCAGATAACGAGGCCTTTTTAATTATACCTCATACCCCGTGTAAAAGGCCCGTTTCCCGTAGAGTACTAGCCGCTTTTTCGATATCCGCAGCGTTTGCGATATTCATAAGCACTGCCCCCTTGACAATGCGTTTGACCATAGCTGTCAGCGCCTGCCCCGGACCAATTTCCAGGAAGGTTGTCACCCCCGCGTTTGCCAGGTATGTGATGGTGCGCGTCCACTGCACCGGCGCCGCGATCTGCTGCGCCAGTTCCTCCCGCAGAGCCTGAGCTGCGGTGAGTGGCTCGGCGCTGATGTTGCCGATGATAGGGATCGTGGCATCACGTAGAGGTGCCCCCTTGATAGCGTCCGCCAGTCCTGTCGAGGCTGGCTGCATGACGGGCGAGTGGAAGGCTCCGCTGACGGCCAGGGGAATGACGCGTTTGGCTCCCCGCGCCTTCGCCATCTCCATCGCCAGTTGCAGGGCGTGCTGCTCACCGGAAAGAACCACCTGGCCGGGTGCGTTGAGATTGGCGACGGCTACCTGTCTCTGTCCGGGGTGGCTCCCGGCACCCTCTTCTCGCTCAGCGGATGCCTGAGTTGAAGCCTCGCGGCAAATCTCCTGCAGTGGTCCCTCGTCCATCCCCAGCACCGCTACCATCCCTCCGGGACAGAGCGTCCCTTCGTGATGCATCAAACGCCCCCGCTCGCGTACCAGGATCACTGCGTCGCGCAGATCGAGCGCACCAGAGGCGACCAGGGCCGCATATTCACCGACGCTGTGTCCGGCGGTAAAGCTGGGCGTGAGTGGCGCTGACCAGGAAGAATGCTGTGGGGAGAGGGCTTCTTGAAGGGCTGCCAGGAGCGCGAGGCTCACTGTGACAATCGTGGGCTGGGCATTGATCGTTTCGCGCAGGGTCTCTTCAGGGCCATGAAAGCACAGGGTACTGAGCGAGATCCCCAGGGCGCTATCAACGGCTTCGAAAACCTGGCGGGCGGCCGGTGAGGCGGCAAAAATATCAGCCCCCATACCAACGGCTTGACTGCCTTGCCCTGGGAAAAGAAAGGCTATAGGTGTGGTCATGATTTCACCCATAAATATCGAGGCGGCTGAGGAAGCATTGCTGCTGACCCTCTCCGCCTCAAAGATTACTTATTCCTGGTCCTGGGCAAAAAGACCTGTCGCCCACGATACTTCCCACAATAGGGGCAGGCATGATGCGCGAGCCGGGGCTTGCGGCAATCTGGGCAGGCCACCAACTGAGGCAATTTCAGGTGCAGGTGCGCACGCCGTTCGCCCTGGCGAGCGTGCGAGGTTCGCTGTTTTGGTAGTGCTCCCATGAGCTGATTCTCCTCTTCTCAATTACTTTGTCTGTGTACTCCCTTGCGGGTGTCTTGTTCCTTGTGCTGGTGCTGGATCACCTGGTCTGTTCTGGCTGCGAGCCGTTCTGTAGCAACTTTTCAAGGATGCTAAAGGGGTTATCCACCACCTCCGGCTGGCAATCGCAGGGGCCGAGGCTTAGATCGTGACCGCACTGCGGACACAGCCCCGGACAGTCCTCACGGCATAGAATGATCATCGGCTGTTGGAGCAACAGGCCCTGCCGCACCGCCTCGGTAAGATCGAGGATATGGTGGTCGTCGATAGGGAAGGCATCTTCCTCATCGATCGGCGCGGGTATCGGCAGGCCGGTGTTCATATCCAACGTGGGATAAAACAATTCTTCGAATGCGACATGCGTCGGCTGCTGGAACTCTTTCAAGCAGCGGTCGCATACCAACTCAACGATCATATCCACCCAGCCGTCCGCGAGGATGCCCTGGTTGGTGCGGCGCATACGCACGTGACCATCGATTGGACCAATGACCTTTATATCGCTATCGAGTTGAACATCTACTTCATGGATATCCGACTCCAGGCAGGTACTTACCTGGGCCTTCATCAGTTGCGCCACATTGAATTGCATAGCTCGTTCCTCGTTTCCTTCTCTTCCCATATTCATGTCTCTACAAAAGCATGGGTGAAATATGACGGCGCAACCTGGAAGAGATAGAGCTTCTCGCTAGTGTCCGTTCATTATAGGGGAGTATGCGAGCGAGTGTCAAGCCCTGTCATTCATCCAGGGAGCCGCGTCTTGCTGGAGCATGGGTCCTCCCATGGTGTCGGCGGCCAGGGAGGCCCGGCGCGGGACGGAGCGTGCTGGTGGCAGTCCTTCTTCGGACTCCTCGTACAGCGTGTTGTCCTGCGCGTATAGCTCATTCCCACCATTCTCATCTACGTCCTGGCCGCTGTCCTCTTGCAGGCTTTCAAGCCCCTTCTCAATGCTCAAAATGGTGCGGCTGACATCCATCTCAATGCCGCCCAGGTGCTCGCGCAGCCCGCGCAGAGTCTCCGCGACATAGGCGTCTGCGTCGGCCTTGAGCTGCTCCGCCTGGGTCTCGGCGCGTCGGATCATCTCTTTGGTGCGCTCTTCCGCCGCCCGCAGCAGCCCTTCGCGATTCATGGAACGCTCGGACTCCTCGCGCGCCTTTGATAGCAGCGTGGTGGCGTCGGCCTGCGCCTGGGCAATGATGCGCTCCTTCTCCTGGATAACGCGCCGTGCCTGTTTGATCTCCTCGGGAATAGCCGTCCGCATCTGGTCAACGACGTTAAGAATATCGGGCTCTTTGATGATAATCTGATTCATCAGCGGCATTCTGCGACTGGTTGCGATGAGGTTCTCCAGGCGATCTACAAGATAAAGTATGTCCACACTGACCTCTTCCTCAACTCGAGTACACTGCCTTCGTGCGCGCAAAGGCGGTCTCTCTCACTGCATAACTTACGTCTCGAACTTGTGTTGCAATGCGCGCACCACGATGGGCGGCAACATATCAGTGACATCACCGCCCAGGCGAGCTACTTCCTTGAGTAAGGATGAACTGACAAACAGGTGCTGCAGGTTGGTTATCAGGAAGATGATTTCAATTTCCGGCGCCAGCTTGCGGTACATCAACCCCTGCTGGAATTCTACTTCAAAGTCGTTGGGTGAGCGTAGCCCCCGGATAATCGCCTGTCCCCCCACCATATGCACGTGTTCTACAGTCAGGCCGGTGAACTGCTCGATGCGCACATTAGATAGCCCTTCGGCGGCAATCACCTCTTGCCAGAGCTGTACGCGCTCATCGACCGAGAAGAGCAGGTTCTTCGCGGGACTGGCATACACTGCGACAATCAGCGTGTCAAAGAGGCGTGCCCCCCGGCGCGCGATATCCAGGTGCCCGTTTGTGAGTGGATCGAAACTGCCTGGGTAGACGCCGATCCGCTGACCCGTTTCCTTGTTGCTCACGCTTCTATTCCTTCGACTCGACTAAGAAACGCATAGAGATAAGTTTTCTTGCTCTCCGTCAATACCCTTGCTACTCACGTGCCAACCAAATACAGTGCTACTGTACCATAGGGGATAGTGGGGATGCAAGGAGATAGACAACCTGCCAGCCCGGTTCCTCTCTGCAAGGGGAGGCACCTTTCGCATGTCTCTTTTTCTAAAAATGATGCGTATTATGAGAGGGGTTAAAGGGAAAAGATAGTAAGTAGTATCTTCCTGAACAGGAAAGGAGACACACGATGTTTTTTCATGTACAAAAACTGATCAACGAGATCGTTCCCGACGAACCCGATCCAGCCGCTGCCAATGCTTTGCAGGAAGGCTTAGGGGGCCAGTTCGGCGAAATGCGTACGATGATGCAGTATCTATTTCAGAGTTTTAACTTTCGCGGGAAGGCGAAGCCCTATCTTGATTTGATCCAGGGGGTTGGTATCGAGGAGATTAGCCATGTCGAGCTGATTGCCACCACGATCAACCACCTCGTCGATGGTTCCCCGCGCTATACTGGCAAAGGCACTCCGGGCGCCGGTGGTTCAACATTGCCTTGAGCCAGGGGAACATCCATCACTTCCTTGTGGGGGCGCAGGCCGCCATGCCCGTTGATGCCGCCGGCAATCCGTGGTCTGGCTCCTACGTCTACAATAGTGGGAATCTGACCCTTGACCTGATCTACAATCTGATGCTTGAGGCGACGGGACGGCTCCAGAAGTGCCGCCTCTACGAGATGATCGATAACAAGACCGCTCGCTCCACCATCTCTTATCTGATTGTGCGTGATCACGCGCACGAGAATGCGTATGCCAAGGCCCTGGAGACGCTGGGTGTGAATTGGGGGAAGGTGTTGCCTATTCCTAATTTCGATGCGACCAAATATCCAGAGGTTAAACATCTCATGGACCAGGGAGTCCATCATCAGCAGCATCACTGGCGCCTGGATGGCTCAGAGATGGCGAAGATCTTCCATGGCTCCGCGCCCGCAGGAGGCGGCGAACTGGTGACCACAGCAGAACCACCCGAAGGCGCCCCGTTCCATCCAGGACCGGAGCGACCTGAGGAGTTTTCTCCCGGTCTCACCCCAGAGATCTTGGCATTGGTGGAGCAAGTATCCAAGATGCAGTAATGTTTTCCCACATGCCGTGAAGTCACATCTCAGACGGCTGTGCGGCTCGCATGGCCGTCTGAGATGTTAAGATAGGCATAGATCAGGTCAACTTCTCCCACATCGCCACCACTTACCTCGTTCCATTGTTTTTGATACGATGGCAGTTGGCGCAGCGTACTTCGCACTTGGCGATTTCAGCTTCTATGGTGGACCACTTAAAACCCCAGGTAAGGAAATTGGCTATCCCGCGAGATTTCTGTCCATCGATATGATCAAACTCAAGAAGGCGGATATCCGTCTGACTACAATCGACGCAGGGATGCGTGGAAAGGTAAGAGGAAATATGCAACCTATTCTCAGCAACCGCCCGCGCCTTACCAATGCGGGTGCGCTCGTTATAAATGCGTCTGTTGTTCTGGTAGTGCAGTTTGCTCATTTCTGATTGACAATACTTGCAGCGCGGTTGACGTATACCATGATCTCTATCCCTCCAACTGAAATCTTTCTCTGCATCCCGTTCTTCACCACAACTTGAGCAAAACTTTTTCATAAGGTGCATATCGGTACATATACTACATTTAATGTAGGACGGTTCTTGCGCTTCTTCAAACCCACCTGAAAGTTCGGGTTGATGCTCTGGACTACTGGTTGTATCTCTGTTTCGTTCAAATCGCCACCAGCCAGCTCTTTCGCCTGTCTTGATACGATGGCAATTCACACAGCGAACTTCGCATTTAGCGATTTCATCCTCTATGGCTTTCCAAGAAATAGCATTATTGAGCAGTCTTGCTATATTTGCAGATTTGTGACCGAGTACATGGTCAAACTCAAGCACACGGATATCGGTTTTACCACAATCGATACAAGGATGGCAAGATAAATACTCAGCAAGTTTTCTCTGATTATCTTCGGTAATTAGAGGTTCACGCGCGCGAGCGTGGTCAAAATATGACTGTTTGTTGTTTTTATAGTGCAGTTTGCTTGCTTGGGATTGGCAGAGCTTACAGCGGGTGTTGCGGATACCACGATCTTTGTGTTTCCAGCTAAAATCTAGCTCAGCATCACGTTCCTGGCCGCAGCCTGAACAAATCTTTTTCATGATGAAACCCCCTATGAAATAGAACCTGGGTATATTGCTCAGGTATCTATTTCTTTGCACTACCCTCTACTTAGTATCCCAATGTGCAGTGTATTTTCGAATTGAAAAGATGATTTAGAACAAAATAAGAACTCCTGAATTACTAAGTTCAGGAGTTCGTTTTAGCAGGGGAGACAGGACTTGAACCCGCAGCCGCCCAGTTTGGAGCCGGGTGCTCTACCAATTGAGCTACTCCCCTAAGACCTGCCATGATAATAGCAGCGCGAGAAGGATTTGTCAAGACCATAGGCAGTCCCGCCGTTCCCGTCCAGACCAACTTCTCTCATCCCCGGTCATCACGCAATATCGAGCGTACTCACATTCCAGTTCACTTTTGTCGACCAATCCTCGCTTCCCGTCTGCGTATTGATCGCGTGAATGGTAGCAAACTGATTTTGTCCCAGATCATTGAAGCCCACATACAGCTCATCGCCTATCAGCTTCATGCGTGTGGCTATGCCGCTCGCTAGGGTTCTCAGCTTCTCATGCCTAATATTTGCTACAAAAAGTTCCCTGGTGATACTCTTGATACGCTATTCATCCCCAACTTGCTTAGTCAGGATAAGTATACTGTAATGTATGGATACATTGACATGCAACTAGAGGGAATAGCCACTATCTGTCGACTGTGCAGCGCAGTGTTGCGAACAAGCGCCATTTCATATGAATACTATAGAAATAGCATGTGTACCCAACGAGGAGGGGATCATGAGGGACACATCGCAAATAGGATTAATCAGCCATACTGCTGTCTTAAATCGACTGGTGCAATTGGGATTTGAGGCGCTGCTCCCATGGGCTGATCACCTGGGATACGACCTGGCGTATTACATGGTTGATGAACATCGCAGCTTCGGGTTCTTCGTTCATCAGGAAGCGCACCTTGTGCGCATTCAGGTTAAGACAGCGCGTATTGTGAAAGATGGGACCTGTCTTGAGTTCAATACTGTTTCTGTAACAACGAATGGTAAGGGATCTAACCACCGCAAACGGGGGTATGTAGGAAAGGCAGAATACTTTGCTGCTTATAGCCCAGAGACAGGGAAAGTGTACATGGTTCCTGTCAATGAAGCTCCGAAAGGTGGTAGCATGACACTGCGCTTTAAGAGCGCCGGGCTAGTACGTGGGAACCATAAGAAGACATATATTGTACCGTATGAGGAAATTAATGATCCCCGGTTCAATTGGGCCGAGGATTATGAGATTTAGCATGGGCGGAGAGGGAGAGATTCGAACTCTCGGGGGGCTATACACCCCCAAGCGCTTAGCAGGCGCTCGCACTAGGCCACTATGCGACCTCTCCGTACGGTGAGTGTTACCTCACTACAGAGAAAAATTATACTCCTCCAGGATGCCTCTGTCAAGCTATAGCTGGCCGTATTTTTCAGTGCATAGAAGGCTCAACCTTCTTTACCTACTCTCCTCGTTGGCAATCTCCCGTAGGGGCGATCCCTTGCGGGCGCCAATAAGCGTCAAGGTAAGGCATCGCTTGCAGAAAGCGAGCGGCGAATCCGTAGGGCGTGGCTTGCCTCGCCAGTCAGCCCGCAGGGCGCTTCCTGGTGACTGGCGAGGCAAGCCACGCCCTACGGATTCGCGGAGATGGCCCATCGATTCTTGCCCTTACCTTGACGCTTATTGGGCGCAGGCCAGCGGCGCCCCTACACGAAATGAGGGTGTGTCGTAATGGCAAGGCGCTGGCTTATCACTGTTGTGGTTCTCGTTGTCATCCTGGCGGGTGTCGCGTTCACTGCGATCTTTATCGCCAACAGGTCCTCAAGCGGGATCCCTCTTCGTGCCTGTAGATCTGCTTCAGCCAGTGCTTCTGGCTCACCTGAATCTGCCCCCTGTCGCTACCGGATACTTGTCTTCTCCAAAACTGGCGCGTTTCGCCATGCATCTATCCCAGACGCCATTGTGGCGCTCAAGCAACTGGCGAGCCGGCATAGCTTCGATGCAGATTTTACAGAGGATGCCAGCGCCTTCAACGATGCGAACCTGGCTCGCTATAATGCCGTCGTCTTCTTGATGACTACAGGCCATATCCTCGCTGCCGATCAGCAGGCGGCGTTCGAGCGCTATATACAGGCTGGCGGGGGCTATGTGGGCGTGCATTCCGCCAGCGATACCGAGTATGATTGGGCCTGGTATGGCAGGCTGGTGGGCGCGTATTTTGATCGCGTGCATGGACACTCGCATATTACCCAGGCCAGCGTGCATGTTGTCGATGGTAGCAGTCCCTCAACCTCCATGCTGCCGGGAACCTGGGTGCGTACCGATGAGTGGTACAACTTCGCCACCAATCCACGCAATACTGTGCATGTGCTACTAACGGTTGATGAAACAACCTACCAGGGTGGCGTGATGGGCGCCTATCACCCCATCGCCTGGGAACACCAGTACGACGGTGGCCGCGCCTGGTATACCGCCATGGGCCATACCTCCGAGAGCTATCGCGAGCCGCTCTTCCTGGGGCACCTGTGGGGTGGGATTGTGTATGCTGCATGTGCTAAAGCATGCTAACAGCCTCATTTAGTAAATAAGGTCAAATCTGCACGATTTTTGAGGTGAAGGTGAGAAAATCAGCGCGAAACATAGGAATTGACGATGCAGAACGTAGAGAAACCGCTTCCTGCCTGAAGTATGAGCATGGAACGCTGTAAATAGAATGCTCGCACTCTCTGCTCTGTGGAAGTTGAGCGATTTCTGACCTTCTCGTCAAAAAGATCATAATCAGGGTTTCTGGCCACTCAGCGCATTTGCATATCTAGACAAAGACACCCTGGTCTGTTAGACTGTAGATGAGGCATCGAGATAGGCAACCGTTCCTCGCAACTCACACGTCTTCTCGCTTGGAACCGACGAATGGGTGCTTTTCAAGAAATTACCTGAATACGCTGCGCGCAAAAAGACGGAAGTGAGGAAACGTTCTCTAGCTTTCTCTCGGGTAGTGTCTCGATGGTTGAGGTTACCCCTGTTCTGAAATGGTCTCCATTCCAAAAGCTCTCATTGTGTCTATTTATAGGAACAAGAGGTATATTCTATGCTGACCCAACCCGCGACTCCCTCATGCCAGCTTGAGATTACTCCACACACATCCCTGATAGACGAGCCAGTCTCTATCTGTCTTTCAGGTTTACAACCTCGTCAACACGTCACCATCCACGCGCAGATGCTCGATGGCTTCCACCAACATTGGCTATCTGCTGCTACATTCACCGCCGATGAGCAGGGTATGGTAGACCTCGGCACCCAGAAGCCGTTGTCCGGCAGCTACACAGAGGCTGATCCCATGGGACTCTTCTGGTCCATGTCTGTCATCGAAAAGGGCAAAAAGAAAAAAGTCTTTTTTGCTAGAAACAAACCCCGCCCCCTGACCGTGACCTTTAGCACCGAAGTTGAGGGTGCAACCGTCGCCACAGCCAGCATCCAGCGCCTCTTTGCCGCTCCCGGTGTGACCTCCATGCCGATAGCAGATCAAGATTTCGTCGGGGCTCTGTTCGTGCCCCCTGGTCCGGGACCACATCCCGTCGCGATCATTCTTAATGGGTCGGATGGCGGGATGCGAGAATGCGCGGCCTCCCTGCTGGCATCGCGTGGTTATGCAGGGTTGGCTCTGGCCTATTTCAGCGGATTCAGCAATATTGAAGACTGCCCCAAAGATCTCATCGAAATTCCCCTCGAATACTTCGCTTCAGCCATCCGTTGGCTCCAGCAGCAAGAAGCAATCGATGGTGAGAAAATCGCGGTGATCGGCCTCTCAAGGGGTGGTGAACTCGCTTTGCTGTTCGGCGCGACCTTTCCAGCGATCAAGGCAGTTGTGGCTTGTGCTCCGAGTATCTATATGCACTCCGGGCTACGCAATATGCAACCAGTCCCACAATCCGCCTGGACGTACAAGGGGAAACCCCTACCCTACGTACCCATGAAAACCAGCTTTCTCGATTTCATGCAAAATTTTGGGAAGTTTATGAGCCACCAACCGTTTACCCTGCGTTCAGGCTTTCTGAAGGCAACGGGGAAGCTCAACGAAACG
>JBDTHH010000585.1:0-8307 GCA_039937055.1 Ktedonobacteraceae bacterium
ATCAACCTCTGCGTCAGGAAAGTTCAACTCCTCAATGGCCTGCCCCTCTATGAGCGCCTCAAGCGAGACCGCACGCAGTTTCTGGGTGCGCAGGTAGCCGCGGCACACGTTCAGGACAATGCCGTAGAACCAGCTTTTGAAGCGTGTCGTATCGCGCAGGCGGTCAAGCGAGAGGTACGCCTGCACGATAGCCTCCTGCACCAGCTCACGCGCGACCTCCTGGTTGCCCGTCAACTGCACGGCCAGGCGCTGCGCCATGAACTGGTAGCGCTCGATCAGTGTCGCAAAGGCTTTCTGGTCACCGGTTAGCATCAAGGCAATCAATCGAGGGTCCGCGCTCTCATCCATCATGTAGTCCCTGGAAACCTCCGCTTCTTGTTGCTTCTATGTATGTAGTGGTCAGAAAGATGAAAAAGGTGGCATATGCTCTCGAAAGAAGAGGATAGATAAAGCAGTTAGAGCAGAAGCAGCTTTCTGGCCTGCGCAATGGCCTGGGTGCGATTGCGTACTGCAAGCTTGCTATACATACGGTTGATATGCGTCTTGAGGGTACTCATGGCTATGACAAGCTCTTCTGCGATCTCCTGGTTGGATTTGCCTGTGGCGATCAGGCGCAGGATCTCCAGTTCGCGCTCGCTGAGAGGGTCGGCAAGCACATATATGTCGCTACCGCTACCTGCCTGGCCTTCTTGTGTTTGCTCATCGCTGGTGAAGGCCACTAAGATTTGCTGCACATAGGTTGCGGAAACAGGATAGGCAGCATCAAGGCTGCCCTTCTGGACGGCATCGCGGGCCATGAGGACCAGCGTCTTCAGCGGCGGACCTTCGTCCACAAATGTGCGCACAAACCCTTCTGGCTCTGCCAGCACGAGCGCTCGCGCCAGCAGCGACAAGGCTTGTGTCCTGCGGCCCTGAGCCTGGAAGGCGCGTGCCTGGAGTAGCAGTATTTTGATCATGCCCCACAGATATTCTTGCGTCTCCGCGCTCTCCAATAACGGTGGCAGCATAGCGAGCGCAGCTTCGATTTGATTGTCGTTGAGCAGCAGCCGGGTGCGCACCCGTTGCTGCTCCTCCCGCCAGATGGGAGGAGGATTGCCGGTAGGTTGCTCTGTCATCACGTCTCTGGCTCTCCCGCTATCTCCCAATGCCATATACACGGAGGTGCCATACTCTATGAAGGAAGCAAGCGGAAAAAGACAGCGAAAGCGCCTGGCCTTCGCTTGCTTTGCAGCATAGCCTCACGCGCACCTTCTTTATCTCCCAGCGCCAGCCTTACACGCGCCAATAGAATAGCGCTATACAAGAGTTTGTGGGTATCGCCCAGGTCATGACTGAAGCGGATACTCTCTAGAAGATGGGCCAGTGCCTCGTCCAGGTCATTTTTTTCGTACAGGATCAGGCCGAGACCGAGATGCACCATATTGGTATACAGGACTGTGTTCCCTTTATATTCCTCGATCAATTGCAACACCTGTTGATAGCTTGTGTATGCCTGCGAGAGGTGACCTTGCATGGTCTGTATAGCGGCCAGATCCAGCATAGCATTGACTATAAAGTAGTTATAGCTCCCAAGCTGGCTTGCTTTATAACTTTCCATAGCGGCCTGTTTCGCCCTGGCAAAGTCGCCCTTGAGCCAGTAGCTCTCCGCCAGGTGGGCCAGCATATAGGGGCGCTGGCCATAATCATCTGGCGGCGTCGCGGTCAGGGCCTGGAGCGAAAGCTCAATCGAGCGGTCAAGCTCTCCCCGGTTATAAGCTAGAAAGGCATGTCCAATCTTAATGGCAACCTGAGCGCCAGCATACGGTAGCGCGGGTTCTACGTCACTCAGGCGCTGCTCAGCCTCCTCCCAGCGGCCGCTGCTTATCAGCGTCCAGAAAGAGGTCATACTCAACATTGGGTTAGAGCACACCATAGGGGCAGGAAGCCTCTCTATCCAGCGCTTCAGGAGTGCCACCTCACCGCGCCGCAGTAGTTCCTCGGCAATAGACAAAAGCAGGCCGGCGGCGCGCTCGAAGTCATCGCAGTCCAGGGCGTGTTCTATGGCTTCATTTTTCTTGTTGTTGTGCTCGTACCACAGGCTGGCGCGCCGGTGCAACTTCGGGATCAGTACAGGCTGTGCCTCTCGTAGACGCTGGCAGAGCATGTCGGCGAAGAGGTGGTGATAGCGATACCAGCAGCGTGTATCATCCAGCGGCACCATGAACACGTTTGCCTGTTCAAGTTGTGTAAGCAGTGTCTGGCCCTCAGCGCGACCCGTCAAGGCATCACACAGCGGGGCGCACATGCTGGAGAGGATGGATGTTGCCAACAAGAACTGCTGGACCTCCTCTGACAGGCGAACTAACACCTCTTCGGCCAGGTAATCGAAGATGTAGCGATGGCGACCAGTAAAGGTCTGAATGAAACCTGAGAGGTCCTGGCGACCGCGCATCGAGAGCAGTGCCAGTTGCAGTCCGGTAATCCAGCCCTCTGTAAGCTCTTCCAGGGCAGCGATATCGCGGTCAGAGAGATCGATGCCTGACCCGGCGCGCAAAAACTGGCTAGATTCGGCGAGGTCAAAGCGCAGATCATCTGTGCGTAATTCGAGCGCCTGCTGCTGTGTCCGCAAGCGCGCAAGAGGGAGCGGCGGCTCCTCGCGGCTGGCAATCACAAGATGCATATTCGCGGGCAGGTGATCGAGCAGAAAGAGCACGTCATCGTGGATAGCCTGCTCATGGATAAAATGGTAATCATCAAGCACCAGCACAACGTCGCGCCGGCGCTGGCTCACTTCATTGATGAGCATAGTCAGCATGCCCCTGGTCGCGGGTCCCAGGGGGGAGAATGAGTTGGGAGTGGCGTCAGCACCAATCTTCAGGGCGGCCAGGACATAGCGCCAGAAGCGCACCGGGTCGTTATCTTCTCTATCGAGCGATAGCCAGGCTGCGGTACAGCTATCTGGCACGCCCTCTTGCAGGCTGGCACATCATTCACTGAGCAGCGTCGTCTTGCCAAAGCCAGCGGGAGCACACACGAGTGTGAGCCGGCAGCGCAGACCAGCGTGCAAACGTGCCAGGAGGCGATCGCGAGCAACGGTGCCGGCACGCGTTGGAGAGATGTAGAGCTTCGTGACTAACAGCCCGTCATCTGGTGTCGCGCTATCTACAGTACTCATAAAGGGGGTGTTCCCAGAAACTGCGCATATCTTTAACTACCTCTCCATTATGCTCTATGCAAGCGTAAAAAGCAAAGCTCGCCTCAGGCCTGGCGCATCTTGCGAGATTTTGCGCGCAAAGCGGCCATGCGACTGGCCGTCACCACATGCTCCCAGGCGCTAGTCTGCCAGTCATCGACCACCTCTGCCGGCGGCACCCAGTCGGGGAGCGCCATCTGGAGCTTATTGGACAGCCCCTGGATATATGGCTCATACATTCTTCGCAGCTCACTCAATTTTTGCTCGGTGCTCTCCCCCTCGTGCAGGACCATCCCCGCATCCACAAGGGCCTCGCGCAGGTGTGCGAAATCGGCAGGTGGTAGGCGGTCCGTGTAGGAGGCATCCGGGCGCACACTAAGGATTTGCGAAAGGTCTACCGCGGCATGCCGGGCGATGGCAAATGTATACCAGGCACCCTGCACCGGCATATCATCGATGCCGGCAATGATCAACGTGCAGGCATCCAGGATGGTCGCCAGTGCCGCTAGCCACGACTGGCGTTCGTGCTGTGAGCGATAGTACATTAACACCGGATAGGAGAGATGGCTCTCCAGCAGCTCGGCCGCCCACTGCTCCCAGTCGTGCAGCGCCTGCATACCCTCAGCCGGGTCGCCGCCTCCCCGGACGTGACGGCGCAGCATCTCCAGTCCGCTTGGTGGCGACCCGGCACGCGCGTCAAGCAGCGAGATGTTGACCTCGCGGCGCGAGAACGCCTGGTAGATCACAGGGAGATAGCCGATGACCAGCGCCAGAAAGCCAAAGCCACCCCCGGCCTCTACCACCAGCAGCACCCGCGCGATGGGAGAGTTTGGTATCACATCCCCTAAGCCAAGCGTGATGAAGGTTGTGCCGCTCACATACAGGTCGGTAAAGAAATCAGCATGCTTTTCTGGGGAGATCAAAGCCGAGCCAAAGGCCCATTGTAGCAGCGCGAAGCCCACCACCAGCCCTACTGCCCAGATGACCAGCAGGAACAGCAGCGACAGCGGCCCAAAGTAGCTGAGGTAGTATTCGCGCCGGTTCGTTGCATGAATCCAGCGCGCGGTTGCTGAGCAGAGCGCCCAGGTCGAACGATAAAATATGCGCGCCAGCCTGAAGCGTCGCGACACCCGGCGCGGCAACACAATGGTCTCGAAGGCGTCCTGCAAAATAATCAGGATCAGTAAAAGACCAACAATACCTATAAAGATAGTCATACCAAATTCTCCCTGAAAGCTAGACGCGTGCCTCTTCAGCTATTATGGGGCACATGTCTGCTATAACAATGAATGGTAGGGCTAGCATTCCTGGTAAACTATCCGAAGGGCGCCTTCATGTGACAAAGGAGCAGAGCACCTTCTGCAGGAACTGGCCTGTGTAGGAGTGGGGCTGGCGCGCGACCTCTTCTGGCGTGCCCTGGCATAGAATCTGTCCACCATCCTTCCCGCCCTCAGGGCCCAGATCGATGATGTAGTCAGCCGTCTTGATCACATCCAGGTGATGCTCGATTACCAGCACGCTGTTGCCGGCATCAACCAGGCGGTTCAGACTCTCCAGCAGGCGCGAAATGTCGGCCAGGTGGAGGCCGGTCGTTGGTTCGTCGAGGATATAGAGGATGCGCCCGCCGCGTTTCACCTTCCCCAGCTCGTGCGCCAGCTTCACGCGCTGGGCCTCACCGCCGGAGATAGTCTTCGAGGACTGGCCCAACTTCAAGTAACCAAGGCCCAGTTGCTTGAGCACTTGCAGTTTGTGGGTAATCAAGGGACGATCATCAAAGAAAGCGCAGGCCTCTTCAATCGAGAGATCGAGTATCTCGCCGATATTCTTGCCGTGGTAACCAATCTCCAGCGTCTCCTGTGTGTAGCGCGTGCCCTTACATGCCTGGCAGGGAACCTCGACATCAGGCATAAAGTGCAGGTGAGTGGTCACCAGCCCCTGTCCGCCGCACTCTTCGCAGCGTCCGCCTTTGACGTTGAAACTAAAGCGCGACGCTGTATAGCCGCGTTTCAGGGCCTCCGGGGTGGCGGCGAACACCTGGCGGATGTCATCGTAGATGCCGATGTAGGTGGCCGGATTGGAGGTGAGTGTACGGCCGATGGGAGATTGATCTATGTTGATGACGTTACGGATATGTTCGCTGCCATCAAGCGCCGTGTGGGTTCCAGGGAGGACACGGCTGTCATGAAAGACGGCATAGAGCTTCTTGTAAAGGATCTCGTTGACGAGGGTACTTTTGCCCGATCCGGATACACCTGTGACGCAGAGAAAGATGCCCAGAGGGAGCGTAACATCAATGTTTTTGAGGTTGTGCTCGCGCGCTCCCCGGACGATGAGCGCATGCCCGTTGGTTGGCCTTCGCGTGGCTGGCACAGGGATCTTCTGCCGGCCACTCAGATACTGGCCGGTCAGCGAGGCCGGATTATGTATGATCTCGTCGATGCTGCCCTGTGCTACGATCTGGCCACCATGCACGCCTGGGCCGGGACCCAGCTCGATGATGTGGTCAGCCGCGCGGATGGTATCTTCGTCATGCTCCACGACGATCACGGTATTGCCGATATCGCGCAGCCGCCTCAGCGTCGCAATCATCTTGACATTATCGCGTGGATGCAGGCCGATGCTCGGCTCGTCCAGTACATACAGCATGCCCATCAGTTCCGAACTGATCTGCGTGGAGAGACGCAGGCGCTGGGATTCGCCTCCGGAGAGCGTTGTCGCCCGGCGATTCAGATTCAGGTAGTCGAGCCCGATGCCTTGCAAGAGCAGCAGGCGTGATCTGATCTCCTCAAGAATCTGCTGCCCCGCCTCTTGCTGGCGTCCGGTCGCGGGCAGACCGGTCAGGAATTCATATAGATCCAGCAGGCTCATCTCACCTAACTCGTGGATGTTTCTGGCGTTGAGAGTGACCAGGAAGCGCTGCCGCTTCAGCCGTTTCCCTGCACAATCCGGGCAAGCGTGCTCCACCATCACCTTGCGCAAGTACGTCTCCATGTCGGTATGCGCCACCTGCTCTTTACGATAATGGCGGTAGCGGCGCTCGATGGTCGTGATGATGCCGTCGAAGCGGAACAGTTTGCCAAGATGCGCGTCGCCCCGTGTGACGCCTTCAGGGCGCAGCAGGGGAAATTTTTCGCCCCGGCTGCCATAAAAGAGTATATGCACGATCTCGGCAGGCAGGTCCTCGAAGGGTGTATCCAGGCTGAAGCCATAATGCAGGGCCAGGCTGTACACCATGCGGCTGGTCCAGGAGTTTTTGTCGTAGGTAAATGCCTCAGGCACGAATGCCCCGCGTGTGATGCTCCGCTTCTTGTCAGGCACCAGCAGGTCGGGATGCACTGTCAAGTACGTGCCCAGGCCCAGGCAGGTTGGGCAGGCGCTGTCGCTATCGTTGAAAGAGAAGTAATAAGGCAACATCTCGCCCATCGTCGCATGATGTTCGGGGCAGGCAAAGGACTCGTCGAAGGCCGCTGTGCCCCCGGCTCCTGTTGCCGGGTCCAGCATGCGAAAGCACAGAAAACCCTCTCCCAGGCGCAACCCATTGGTAATGGAGGCAAGCAACTGCTTCTCGCTGTCTTTCTTGATGATAGGCCTGTCGATAATGACCTGGATGTCGTGTTCGCGGCCCTCATCCAGCTCGATCTCCTCGCCGGTATCGTAGATCGTCTCGTCAATCCGCACATGGCGGTACCCTCTGGTCCTTACCTCGGCAAAGAGATAGGCATAGTCCTCGCCGTAGATTTTGACAACGGGCGCGCTGATTTCTACGTGTGTGTCGCCTGGCAGAGAGAGCAGGTGCTCCGCTATCTGGTGCGCTGTTTTTAGCGGAATTGGTCTGTTGCAATAGGGGCAGTGAGCCTGTCCGGTGGTGGCAAAGAGCATGCGCAGGTAATCATAGATATCCGTCAGCGTTCCGACAGTCGAGCGGGGATTCTTGCTCACCGATTTTTGTTCAATCGAGATGACGGGCGAGAGGCCGAGGATCACATCGACGGCGGGCTTCTTCAATTGCGCGATAAAACGCCGGGAGTAGGCTGAGAGTGACTCCAGCAGCAGGCGCTGCCCTTCGGCGTAGATGGTATCGAAGGCCAGGGAGGATTTGCCGGAGCCGCTTAGTCCCGTCATCACTATCAGCCGGTCGCGTGGGATCTCCAGGGAGACCTGTTTGAGATTGTGCTCGCGTGCCCCCTTAATGGCTATCGTCTGTCGCATATGCATCGCCTCCATCGTAGTAGTAAGCTGCCTCGTCTACCGTGACTCTGCTCTTTTCTGTGAGCCGCAAGGGAGAGGAGACCCTGCGAATAACTCCCTTATCGGCCAGCCATTCATAGGCAAAAGTCAGGTATCCCAGTGCATCATCCTCCACCTGTAACTTCTGCCGCAGGTGCGCATTGAGTTCCGTCGTGGTCCGCGCCGCGCCGGCAGCGGCCAGGTAGGTCAGAATTGGCTTAAAGAGCAGCGGCAGCTTCTCGTCAAGGTAGTTGTGTACCATCTGAATGGCCTGGCGCATCGTCTCCTCATCTTTGGGCCGCTGGACCAGGTCCAGATAGACTCTGGTGAAAAACGCTGGATTGTAGGCCAGCGCTTGCTGTACCACCTCGCGCATAGCCACATCGTTATGCAGGAGCACCTCAATTGCGGCCAGGCGATTGATCAGAAACATCAACCACAGGAAGCTATAGATGGGGTCTTTTTTGACATAGAGCCACTTTTCGGCTTTCGTCAACACCGGAAGAATGTCAGCCACAACATTGAGCAACTGGTATTCCCTGTCCTTGCTGCCGACGTGGGCAACGTTACGATAATAGTCCTGAATGCTGTCGTCAGAGGAAAAGAGCAGCGTGCTTCTTGAGATGATGGAATGCGTGAATGACCCTTGTAAGGAACGCTCGACCATAGCTCTGAAATTGCTGCGCGTGCCCATGTGTACCTGAATACTGATATCATTTTCGAGAAGGCTGTAATACCTGTGAGCTATCTTGTTCTCCCTGCTGACAAGCAAGATGTCGATATCCGACTTTTCCCACACATCGTCGTAGGCCAGGCTGCCAAAAAGGATGGCGGCGATGATAGAGCGATCCTGCTGCACCTTCGCAACGAATGCTGCCAGCGCCTCCTCATAGGTACGCCTCAGGTCT
>JBDTHH010000586.1:0-3043 GCA_039937055.1 Ktedonobacteraceae bacterium
CCCAACGCTAACGATACCATGTACCATTACAGCAATCTCGATCATCTGAGACATCTGCTGGCGCTTGATCCAATGATTCGCATGGACTCACTCAACGGCGGCTTAAATATCTGGTTTTTCGAGAATACGCGCAAAGTCCTTGAGTGGGCGACAGCGGCACGAGGAACGGGACCGTCCCAACCGCAGCCTATGCACCGGCAGTTTATCAGGATTCTCGACTACTTAGATGGAACTAACTATGTTCACCTGGATGTTCCACCAGGGACGCCAATTATAGCCGACCCGCACATAGCCCGCGTGCCGCTGCTGACAATCGATCCAGCCGCCAGCGAGGACCAATCAGGCTATATTCACTTTCTGGAAATGCACCTGCTGGGATTAACCGATTCGCCAAAGTCCACAAAGAAGCAGCGCGCACTGGCCGGACAAATAGATGTAGATCTGAACAAAGTGAAGGCGAATCTTGAGCAGGTGCGTCAGGATGCCATCAAACTGGTGCATATGACCGATACACAATTGCTTGATCCTGCGACCCTCCCGCTACTCGATGACCTGGTCAGCCAGGCCAATACCGCATTTGTCGGCCAGGTTGACCCGGTAACCGGGTCGCGCGTCGGAGGAGCAACCTGGATCTTCGATCACATGCAACAACTTGCACAACTCACTGTCGTGCAGTACCAGGGGTAAAACCGATGCTCCATAGGGCGTGGCTTGCCTCACCCCGCGGACACACCTGGTCTCTCTCTACCAGCCGGCGGACACACCTTCCGCGCGCGGATCGGAGCCACCCTGCATGATGCCAGCGGCCGGGTCAAAGATGATCCCTTGCGCATGGCCCATGCCTGAGGACCAGCCCTCGCGCTCTTCGATGATATGTCCGCGCTGGTGCAGCGCCTCCAGTGTCGCGCGAGGGAAGCGGCTCTCCACCTGCAAGGTTTCCCCGGAGTTACTGGCTCCATGCACCCAGCGGGGCATCTCGATCGCCTGCTGGATGTTTAATCCGAAGCGCGCCACCGCTGTATATACCTGGAGGTGGGTCTGGGGCTGGCCATCCCCTCCCATGGCGCCAAAGACCATCGCCGGCCGGCCACCACGCATGGCCAGCGAGGGGATCAGGGTGTGCAGTGTGCGCTTGGCGGGGGCCAGCGCGTTGGCGGCGGCGGGATCGAGCGAGAAGTAGGCGCCCCGGTTCTGCAACACAATGCCCGTGTCCTCTACCACTACACCGCTGCCGAAGCCCATGTAGTTGCTCTGAATGAGAGAGACGACGTTACCGTCTCTATCGGCTGCGCAGAGGTAGACCGTATCGCCTGTGAAGCTGCCGGGGGCAAACGAGGGATGGACATGCGCGGGATCGATGAGCGCACGGCGCTGTGCGAGATAGCCGGGATCGATGAGAGCCGCCGAGTCAATGCGCATGTGCGCCGGGTCCGTGAGATAGGCTGCGCGGTCGGCAAAGGCCAGTTTCTTGGCCTCTACCGCTAAGTGGACTGTTTCTGGCGCGAGCGCATTCGCGCCCAAATCCAGCCCATCCAGGATGCCCAGCATCTGTAGCGCTGTGACGCCTTGCGTATTGGGCGGCAATTCATAGATCGTGAGGTCCGCAAATGGGACACAGAGCGGCCGCACCCACTCGCTCTGGTGTGCCGCCAGGTCGGCACGGGTAATTAGCCCACCTTCGCGCTCAAAAAACGCGGCCATCTGTTCCGCGAGCGCCCCCCGGTAAACCGTCTCGGGGCCCTCCTGGGCGATGGCCCGCAAGCTCCGTGCCAGCGTGGGGAAGCGCATGACCGCGCCAACGGGTGGCACCACGCCATCGGGCAAGAAGTGCGCATGCCAGGAGCGATGCGTCTCAGGTCGCGCGCTCATCGCTGCCAGCGCGGCGTGTAGTCCTGGACCAACGGCGAAACCTTCTTCAGCATACGCGATGGCCGGGGCCAGCGCCTGGGCCAATCCCAGGCGACCAAAGCGCTGCATAGCCGCAGCCCAGCCGCTGACACAGCCAGGCACGGTCACGGTATGGATGCCAAAGACCGGCATCGTGGTGTACCCCAGATCGCGATAGCGCTCAATGCTTGCCGCCTGCGCGGAGCGTCCGCTACCGTTGAGGCCGTAGAGTTCCCCACTACGTGCATCATAGATCAACATAAATACATCGCCGCCCAGCCCGCAGACAAAGGGATAGACCACCTGAAGGGTAGCGCTGGCGGCAATCGCGGCATCAATGGCGCTGCCACCGGCCTTCAACAGGTCCAGTCCGGCCTGCGCCGCCAGGTAATGCGGTGCCGCTACCATCCCCCGGCGCGCCAGCGTAACGGGACGGTGCTGAGGAAAAAGTGTCATCGTCGGGACTCCTCTCTTGAACAGTCAGGCGAGGCATGCTATATTCTTGCAAGCAGTGAGGAAATCGGTTATAGAACGATTATAGCATACCGGGTGTGTGCATACACATGAAATAACGTACGATAAAGGTTGGTGAACGACATGTCCGACGAAGTAAACCCGACACAGAATCAAGCTGCAAGCCTGATGGCGCGCGTCTTCGCCCTGGTGCAGGCCTGCCCCACAGGTTGCGTCACGACGTACGGCTGGATTGGAAAAGCCCTCGGCTATCCACGTGGCGCGCGCATGATCGGCTGGATTATGCACGAGACGCCGGAGGGAGTGCCGGCACAGCGCGTTGTGAATAGCAAGGGTGAGTTGTCGGGAAGCTGGGCATTTGGTCAGCGCGGCCGGATGCGCGCCTTGCTGGAGGCCGAGGGCATCAGCTTCTCTGCAGACGAGCGCATCGACCTCAAACGCTACGGCTGGGACCCCGCCAGCGATCTCACCGAAGAGGAGCGCACGCGTATCCTGGACGCTGCCAGCACCATGAGCGTCGATGTCAACGCGCGCCTGCTCAACATGTTACGTGATGATCCGGCCTCGCCGTTGCGCGATAGCGCGGAATTGCCGTAGGGCGGGGCGTGTCCATAGAAATGAAAGGTAGGGGCATCAAACGTAGGGGCGCCGTTTACAAGCATTTGTTGAAACACCATCATGT
>JBDTHH010000587.1:0-10003 GCA_039937055.1 Ktedonobacteraceae bacterium
GACCACCAGGCGCTCTTTTTCTTTGATATGCAGATCGGGCATAGTCCCATCCAGAAGGAGGTCAATCTCCTATGGCCCTATCTCCAGAGGCCGGGGGTGGATCTCTCGCTCGACCCGGAGTTTGATATGGCGCCCGGCGCTGTGCCGGGGCGCGAGTTCGGGCGCATGCCGGCGGCCGAGATTAACTGGGTCATCGATCAACTCTCAGAGCTTGTGCGCACCCAGCACCTACCACCGAAGATCCTGATCATTCACCAGTTCCTCATGCAGATGCTGCCAGATTGGCAGAAAATTCAACTGAAGCCAGGGGTGCAGGTGATTACCTGCGTCGATGGCTTTGGCTCGCCGGCGGCAAAAACCGCGGACTACCGCATCTTTGATCAGCGGCAACTGATCCAGTACCCCGGCATGAAGATGTTTTACGCGCTGGATAAACCACTGATGGCGCCGGCGCAGGTGCTGGCGCTGCGACCAGTACCTTTGATGGTGATGTATCAATAGGAAACTATCAAGACTCAGGCGCACCTCGATCCGCGTAGCCAACGCGGGCGAGGCAAGCCATAGCCCCTACGCGGATCTACAGGTATCCATGCTCCAATAACCGCTCACCTGTCTGCGCGAAGACTTCCGCCGATGGAACCGCCACGTCGAGCGCGTCGGCCATGCGGTCGATGATGTTGAAGAGCGCACAGACCACGAGGGCATCCTCGATGGCTTGCTCGCTTACTCCCAACGCACGCAGGGGCGCGATATCCTCAGGCCCGATCGCTCCTGGAGTCAGCGTCACCTTCTCCAGCAGGCCCAACGTTGCCCGCAGCTTCTCATCAATGGGAGCGGTACGCCAATCATTCAGCACCGCCGCGACTTTCTCATCGGTGAGCACTCTGGCCGCAACTGCGCCATGAGCACCTGTTCAATATTTGCACTGGTTCGTGCGTGAGACGAAGGCCGCGAACAGCTCCCGCTCGCCAACGTTCCAGTCCGACGGTCCGCGCAGGACGGCCTCCAGATAGGCCGAGAATGGCTGACCGAACATCTCAGGACGATAGGACAACAGGCGCCGGATGTCGGAGGTCCGCTCATCCTGGCTCACCTGCTCAATCTTCTTGAGCCGCATCGGTCTCTCCTTTCAGCGCCGCCAGTCCACGCTCCAGGCGGATCATGCCCGCTCCCAGGGCGGCACTCAATGTTATCTCCAAGATGGCATCCTCACTGTAGCCTGCTCCTCGCAGAGCCTCGATGTCCTCGTCGGTGGTCTTGTAGGCGTAGAGAGCCACTTTTTTGATATAGGCGGCTACTGCCGGAGGAATCTGCTCACCCTCTTGGGATGAGCGCAGGCTGAACTGAGCCGACTGCGCTTCAATCGCCTGGCGCAAGGTGGCATCGGTCTCGCCAGGGCTATTGTGTACCCCATCGATCAGACGCTGCGTGTATGCCGCGTAACGCGTGTGCATATGGCCGGTATTCTTCCTTCTCTTCTGTACAGAAGTGCAATAATGGGAGGATCAAATGCCGAAAAATCTTATCTCACCAATAATACAGTCTACACAGCCCATTATTCAAGGTAACAGCGACTATTGACCTCAGGCACTATCCTGATGGCATAATAGGATAAGGAAACAGAACAGACATAACTAGCTTCCGAGGCTAGTTGCTGAGATTATACTGTCACCATGGTAACAGGCTAAGAAAGGATGACCCATCATGGAGGGCAAGATGCAACGCGGAGGAGGGAACCGTTCTGCACTACCGGCTATCTCCATCGCTATCCTGGTAACGGCGCTCCTGATTATTTTGATCGTGATCGGCTCACGGGGGCTGCATGACTTCGACTCGGCGTTGATCGGCTACGCTGTGGCCACCGTCTTCGCGGTCGCTGCTCTGGCCTACCGCTACACGCTGTGGATCGCGCGCCCACCAACATGGCGCTATTTCCGCGCGGGCTGGGCGAACTTTTTTTCGTGGCGCAATTTTACGCGCTACACGCTACTGATTCCCAAAGCCTGGTGGACCGACCTGCTGGCGCAGACCTTTATCCTCAAGCGCAGCCGCCAGCGCTGGATTATGCATATGTGTATCTTCTGGGGCGTGATGCTCTCGCTCGCTGTCACCGTCCCGCTGGCACTTGGCTGGATTCGCTTCACGCTGGTACCACCCGATATGTACCGGGCCTGGTTTTTTGGCTTTCCGGTCCTCACCTTCCCCATCGCGGCCGGCACCGGCTTCGCTATCTACCACATCCTGGACTTCACTTCGGTGCTGCTGCTCGTCGGCCTTGCCATTGCACTGTGGCGGCGTATCACCGACGCGGGCCTGCTCATCATCCAGCGCTTCGGGTTTGACCTGGTGCCGCTAATATTGCTGGCCGCCATCGCCATCACGGGACTGGCGCTGACGGCATCCTCCGGCTGGTGGGGGGGCAGGTTCTACTGGTTCATCTCGCTGACGCATCAGGTTATCGTTGTGCTCTGGCTGCTCTCCATCCCCTTCGGGAAATTTTTCCACATCATCGAGCGCCCGGCAAGCATCGGGGTGACCCTCTACCAGACGGTCAACCAGGACATGGACCACTACGAGGCGCGCATTCAGAGCGGCACAATCAGCGGAACCGTCAACGAGAGTCTCTGCAAGCGCTGTGGTCAGCAACTGCCTTCGCAGCAGTTCATCCAGGATTTAAAAGGTGTGCTCAACGACCTGGGACAGGAGTATGACCTGGGTGGTGATCGTGGGACGATGCAGGATTACTGTCCCGCGTGCAAACGCATACTCCGTGGCGAAGCGTACTACCGGCTGATGGGCAAACGCTTCCTGTGAGCTTATCTCTACCGGGAAGGAGAGAGCATTATGTCAATTGACAAGAATTTCTTTGAGAAGAGGCGCGATACCAACTACGATTTCCAATCGAAGGGCGCACCCAACGCGGACTGGGCGACGGCCACCCATGGAGCGGACATGCTGGTGCCTACCCACTGCGCCTTCTGTGGTGTACAATGCGGGATGTATTTAAAAGTAGAAAATGGGAAGGTAGTTGGCGTGGAGCCGCGCAACTACCCGCATAACCGGGGCTCGCTCTGCCCCAAGGGCGTTGTGGCCTACCAGCAGGTGGGCCATCCTGATCGCCTGACGCACCCGTTGATCCGGCGTGGAGGCAAAGGCGGCACGTTGGAGCGCGCTACCTGGGACGAGGCCCTGGATTATATCGTGAGCCGCTGGCAGCGCATCCAGGAGGAGCATGGCCGCGATGCCGTCGCCATCTACAGCGGCTCCTCGATGACCAACGAAAAATGCTACGCAATGGGCAAATTCGCGCGTGTAGGCCTGAGGACGCGCCACATCGACTACAACGGGCGCCTATGTATGTCGTCCTCCGCCAGCGCCTACGCTCGCGCGTTTGGCCTCGACCGCGCGCCGCTACCCATGACCGATATCCCGCTCACCGATTGCATGCTGGCCGTGGGCGTGAATATCGCCGAGTGCTTTCCAATCATCATGCAGTGGGTCTGGCGCGCACGCGACAAAGGGGCCAGCCTGATCGTGATTGACCCGCGCGAGACACCCATGGCGCGCACCGCCGATCTCTGGCTGCCGGTGCGTCCGGGCACAGACATCGCCGTCATCAACGCCATCCTGCGCCAGGTCATCGTCGATGGTCTGATTGACGAGGAGTATCTGCGCGCGCGCACCAACGGCTGGGAGCAGGTACAGGCTGCTGTCGAGCCGTTCACGCTGGAGTACGCGCAGAATCTCTCAGGCGTACCTGCCGAGCGCATCCTGGCGGCGGCGCGCCTGTACGGTCGCGCGGCCAGCTCGCTGATCATGCACGGCAAGGGCATTGAGCACAGCAGCCACGGCGTGGACACCTGCCTGGCCTGCATTAACCTCGCTCTCGCGCGGGGCCAGGTCGGCAAGCCCGGCAGCGGCACCATGATGATCACGGGCCAGGGCAACGGCCAGGGTGGGCGCGAAGTCGGACAAAAGGCTAATCAGTTGCCGGGCTACCGCCACATCGACGTACCGGAGGAGCGCCAGCATATCGCTGATATCTGGGGTATCCCCGTCGATGAACTGCCCTGGGAGGGCGCGGCCGCCACCGAGATGGTCCACCTGATGGCCGACGGCGAAATCAAGAGCTGCCTGATCGCCTGCTCAAACCTGATGGTCTCGCTGCCTGACAACAAGATAGTGCAGAAGGCCCTCAACAACCTCGACCCGCTGGTGGTCATCGATTTCTTCATGTCGGAGACCGCCGAACTCGCCGACGTTGTGCTCCCCGGCACTGTCTGGTGCGAGGATGAAGGCACCACGACCAACCTGGAGGGCCGCGTGATCAAGATCAATAGCGCAGCGGCCCCGCCAGGGGAGGCGCGCAGCGACTGGCGGATCATCTGCGACCTGGCGAAGCGCCTGGGGAGAGAGCAGTTCTTCCCCTACGAGACGGTCCACGACATCTGGGAGGAGCTACGCCTGGCTTCCAAAGGTGGCGTAGCCGATTATTACGGTATCTCGTGGGAGAGAATCGACGCGGAGGACGGCGTCTTCTGGCCCTGTCCCTCACCAGAACATCCAGGCACCCCCCGGCTGTTCACTGAACGCTTCCAGCACCCGGACGGCAGGGCAAAGATGTTCCCCGTGGCGTATCAACCGCCCGCCGAGGAGCCTGGCGCGGACTATCCATTCCGCCTGACGAGCGGGCGCGTCGTCTATCACTATCTGAGCGGCAACCAGACGCGCCGCATCGCCTTCCTCAACTCGCAGGCGCCCGAACCCTGGGTGGAGATCCACCCGCAGGCTGCGCAACGTCTAGGAATCGTCAACGACGAAATAGTGCGTCTGCGCACGCCACGCGGCTCGATGCAGCTCAAGGCGCTCGTCGTGCCCACGATCAGGCCGGATACGCTTTTCGTACCCTATCACTACGGCCACGCGCAGGCCATCAACCAGCTCACCAACCCGGCGGTTGAGCAGACCGTCAAGATCCCAGAGTACAAGGCCTGCGCCGCCACCATTGAGAAACTGGATACGCCGCTCCCCACGACCATGCAGGACGGCTATACCGTGAACTTTACACCCGAAAGCCGGCCCAAAATGTTCCCATACACGGTCGGCGAGACCAAGGACCAGCAGGAAAAAAAGGCCAAAGCATATTAGGGAAGAAGGAGTAAAAGCATTGGCTGTCAAGACCATGTTTATCGATCCAGCACGCTGCATCGGCTGCCGCTCATGCGAAGCAGCCTGCCGCGAATGCGACTCGCACAAAGGCGAGAGCATGATGATGGTTGACTTCATAGATCGCGGCATGAGCGTTGCCACGCAGCCGACGGTCTGTATGCACTGCCAGGACCCGGTCGCGCCCTGCGCGCAGGTCTGCCCGGTGATGGCGATCCTGATCACGCCCGACGGCGTGGTGCAGATGGCTGAGCCGTCGCGCTGCATCGGCTGCCGCAACTGCGTCTACGCTTGCCCCTTCGGCGTGCCCAAGTTCGATGTACAGGCGCGCCTGATGAAGAAGTGTAACCTGTGCTACGATCGCACAAGCCAGGATCTCAAGCCCTGGTGCGCGCAAGTCTGCCCCACGCAGGCGCTGTGGTACGGCGACTTCGAGGAATTCATGTCCCAGCGCGAAGGTCACCCCATCAACATCACTACCTTTGGGGAGCAGGCAGTACGCACGAAAAACTACTGGGTCGTGCCGGAAGAGACGCCGCGCCTGGACATCGCGGCCCTGCTGGCAGAGGCGCGCGCGGAGACGGGTGAGGCGGCACGAGAGGAGGCCTGGGTATTATGACTGGCAGAGACAGAATGGCGCCGGTGAACGGGGCGAACGCCAAACACATCCAGAAACGCCGGCGCATCATACGCGGGCAGATAGAGTTTCCGTATCACTGGGATGTCGACGATTTTGTGTCGCGGCGCGAGTTGCTGAACCTCACAGTGATGGCATCGGGCGCGCTCTTCGCGGCTACCACCGGGATCGTTGCGCTCAGTTATCTGCGGCCGACGACGCTGGTGCGCCAGCAGGCCCTCATCGACGCCAGCCAGCTAGCGCCCGGCGATGTCCACTACTTCCAGTACCCGACCGCCGATGACCAGGCTATCCTGCTGCACCTGCCAGAGGGGCGCTTCGCGGCCTACAGCGGTAAATGTACGCACCTCTCCTGCGCCGTCTACTACGACAAGGGCAGCGAGAAGTTGCTCTGCCCCTGTCACGAGGGCGCCTTCGACCCGCGAACGGGTGGGCCGATTTCCGGTCCGCCACAACGCCCGCTGCCCAGCATCAAGATCCGCCAGGACGGCAGCATGCTCTACGCCGTGGAGGAGACACCCTGATGCATAACCATATCTTGAGCGAGTCCACCAGCGATGTCGAACGCACACCACCGCCGGGGCAGGCCGCCATTGTGCTCGCCGGGTTCGCCGTCGGCGTTGTCCTGCTGGGCATCCAGCTCTGGCTGCTGACGGTGGCCCTGGACCTCTATCTGTCGGGACATAGCGTCAACGCCTGGCTGCTGGCGGTCATATCGGGCGTGGTCTTTCTGGGAGGCCTGCTCATCCTGTTCATGCGAGCACGTACACAGCGGGTCCGCCGCTAGCCATATGGTAAATTGGGTCAAATATGGGTCTGCCCGCGGGGTGCGCAACGAGATGGATCTCAACAGTGAACTGGCTTGTTTCAGGTGACGATCGTCACGTCCATAATGGTGCCTGCTGTTCTGCTGTCCCAGAGAATCTTGCCATCGCGTGTTTGTACCGCGAAGAGGATGTCGTCTTGCAGGGCCACGTAGATGACGTTGGAGGCGAGGGCTGTGACCAGGGACCCGGCACGTGAGAGAGGTGACTGCATCGTGGTTCGCCAGAGGAGAGTCCCGCTCTGTGCGTCGAGTGCGAACACGATATTCGTGGTGTCCCCATTGCTAGCATCCTTCCTGGTTGTACCAGAGAGGATGGTCCCAGTTGTGCCATAGAGAATGGTCCCGGCCGGGATGAAGCTCCGCAGGGGATTCTCAATATGCTGGTGCCAGAGGAGGTGCCCATCGTCCGCTCGCAGTGCCGAGAGAAACGTCGTGTAAGGGGGCGTTGTCTTACTCGTGCGAGCCGTCTCCAGGTAGATGGTGCCGGCAGAGGCTGCGATGACGGCGGGATACAGATCCGTTGGCGTGCGCCATTGCACCGTACCGCTTTGTCCCTTCAATGCCACCACGGAGTAGCTCCACCTCTCTGGTTGGTACGGATCAGACTGGAGAGCTGAGCCAAGGTAGACGAGGCCATTGCTCACGACCGGACTGAGCCTCTGTATGTTGCCCTCAAACAGCGAGAGGCCCGTGAGATAGCGCCAGAGCTGCTGTCCATCGCTGGCTCGAAACGCCAGGAGAACGAGTTGGTTGGATGTGTCTCCGTACAGATACAAATAGACGATATCGTTAGCGATGGTGAACGATTGGATGTGGATGCTGATGCCCCCGGTGAGCGCACGCTGCCAGCGCAGCTTTCCATCGACGGCGTGTAACGAGAACAGATACGTAGCGTTGCACGCATCAAAGCAAACCTCGTTTGAGCCAATGTACAGATTGCTCTGCACTAGCGCGAGGGTGTCGTTGGAGCCAAAGGAGCCTATGATCCGCGTGCGCCAGAGCAGTTTGCCGGTACGAGTACCGAAGGCGTAGACAAACTTTTCAGTGAGACTCTTGTGTTGGCTGTCAGTCGTGAAGACAATGGCGCTGCTATAGACAACTCCATTCTCAACGAGTGGGGCAGAGGCTAGCGCGCCGGTCTCCACACGCCAGAGTAGCGTTTTGTCGCTCACACGCAGCGCCGAAAGGACCCCCGATGGGGAGTGATCGCTATCAAAAGAATACGCCTCGTTATAGACATCGGCTGGTGCGTAGAGCACTCCATCAACGATCACCGGTGCGCCCAGATTGTGGAACATAGGTACCCATTGCGGATGGTAGTTCCAGCGCGTCACTCCATTGCTGGCATGGAGATCCGAGATCGTCACCTCCGGTGCCGTGCCCTTGAGCGGGGCGGGGAGCGCATCAGGCGGCTCTCCCCTGGCTATTGTCGTGACAACCAGGCTTGAAGCTGGTTTCAGAGGCGCCTGCTGTGTCGGCTGCGGACCCGAACTCCTCTGGCAGGCAGGCAGGAAGAGGAGCAGGCAGGCAAGAGATGCCCATCCTGTCACGCGCAACGTCTGAAAGATGGAAAATCGCATAGGTGTCGTCCTTTCCTGGAGTTCAAACATATCGGACGCCCGAGTTACGACACGGACTCTGGCTCGTGAAGAGTCCCAGGAGGTTTCCCGCCGGTTTGATGCGTGCCACACCAGAAGCCAGAGTGCTCCATCCCTTTTCATGAGAACAGCGGGGATGCCAGAGGTGGCTGTTCACGCGTCGTTGAGAGCAAGTGTAGCAGATAGAGGAGGATAATCCCTGGGTCATATGCACTATTTCTGAGAGATCATTTCAGAACGGGGCGAAACGAGTGCGTACTACTGGCCAGCCACACAACCAAATACCCATTCCTTGACAGAATGCAGATATTCAGCCATTATTATGTAAACTAAGGCACGTAGATGGATTCATACGAAGGATTGGCCACTTGCTGCGCAAAGATCGAGTATTTGAAGCGTTGCGATCATTGTGTACCGAAGCTGAGAGTGCAACACACAGCGCTTTCTCGCGCCGTCACGCGGGCTTCAGCGCGGAAGAGGTTGCGGAACGAGCGTCGATCGATCGAACAAACGCCAGCCGTGATCTGAATATGCTGGCCCAGGAAGGCAAGATCGCGCGTATCCCTGGCCGCCCGGTTCTGTTCACTACAGAGGACATGCTGACAACACATCCACAATCAGAACGTCCACAAACGCAACACATGCCAACAGGACACCCGCCAACAGGGCGCACGCAAGGGACGCCCCTACACATAGACCCGGTCAGGCCGTCAACGATGGTGGCGTCGTTGCAGAGCGGGGCGATTGTCACCAGTTTTGAAACGCTGGTTGGCAGTAACGAAGGCCTGAAGGTGGCAATCCAGCAGGCGAAGGCTGCGATGCTCTACCCGCCGCACGGACTGCACACGTTGCTCTGTGGTCCCAGCGGCGTTGGCAAGACGACGTTTGCGCGCTTGATGCACGCCTTTGCCCTGGAATTGAAGGCCCTACCGGCAGAAGCCCCCTTCATTAGCTTTAATTGCGCCGACTACGCCGGCAACCCCCAACTCCTGATGGCGCACCTCTTCGGCGTGGTGCGCGGGGCCTACACGGGCGCCGAGCGGGACCGCGTAGGCCTGGTTGAGCAGGCCAGTGGAGGCATCCTCTTTCTCGACGAGGTGCATCGCCTGCCACCGGAGGGCCAGGAGATGCTCTTTTACCTGATGGACCGCGAGCGCTTCCGGCGGCTGGGCGATGTCGAGGAGCGCCGGGCCTCCCTGCTGCTGCTGGCGGCCACGACCGAAGACCCCACGACAGCACTGCTGCCAACCTTCAGACGGCGCATCCCCATGATGCTCACGCTCCCCGGCCTGGCTGAACGCACGATGATAGAACGCTACGAGCTGGTGCGGGCCTTTTTTACGACGGAGTGCAGCAGTATTGAGGCCAGCATTCATGTGGCTCCCCAGGTGCTGCGCGCCCTGCTACTCTACGAGTGTCCGGGCAACATCGGCCAGTTACGCACCGATATCCAGCTTCTCTGCGCGCGCGCCTACCTTGACTATCGCACCAACAATTTGCCGGAGTTGAATGTCCACCCGGATATCCTGCCCGATCATGTGCGGCGTGGCTTGCTGCGCACCGCCGAGTTGCAGCGTGCGCTGGAGCCTATGCGCGACACGCTGGAGGTCAGCCATATCTTTACGCCCACCGGACTCAGCCTCGATAGCCTGCCAGAGTCGGCCCGCGACCTGTACGATGCTATCAGCAGCGACCTGAGCACACTGCGCGAGAGCGGCCTATCGGAGAGCGAGGTACACAGGCTGCTGCACCTGGATATCCAGCACTATTTCCAGC
>JBDTHH010000588.1:0-3511 GCA_039937055.1 Ktedonobacteraceae bacterium
ACAAGCCCGCCTGCTTGCCGATGAGATGATGTCGCCGAAGAACAGGCGGGCTTGTAAACCGCGCCCCTACCCTTTTTACCTCTTTTATCTGATTGTGCCTCACCCTTCTACGAGTCCGCAAAAAAAACCTACCCCTACGAACCAGCGGCGCCCGTACACGAAATGCCGTGTCCGTATGTGGTCTGTTATGTAGGGGCGCCGCTGGCCTGCGCCCCGTCCTTACGCTGTCCCTGAATAGGACGTACAAGACCGTGCAACAGGGTATTGACGATCAGGTGGGCCGTCTCAGCGTCGCCGCCCTGCTGACCCTCCGGCCATGGATGCAGCGTGTCGCGTGAGCGCGTTAAGAATTGTGAGATCATGCTCATGAACAGATAGGTCGCCGTGATAGGATCGCTGCCATCGTGCTGGCGGTCGCGCAGCAAGCCCTGGCGCAGGCCATCCTCGAAGATCGAGGCGATGGGGCGGATGAGACCGGCTTGAAAGACCTCGTTCAGCGTGGCGCGCGCCTCGGCCGCTAGCTCGTAGCGGATATCGTGGAGCATCAGGCCATGGTCGTGTCGGGTGCTGCTCAGCAGGTAGAGCGCGACGTGCTCCAGGCGCTCCTGTACGCCCTCGTCGCGCCGGGCAATACGTTCCAGTGCTGTCCTGAGCCTGGCGATCTCCTCTTGCGCCATCGCCAGGTAGAGGTCCTGCTTGTCGGCAAAATAATGATAGAGCGCAGGTTGTGTCAGCCCACACGCCTCAGCCAACTGGCGCGTAGTGACCGCGCGATAGCCATATTCCATGAAGAGTCGCTGGGCCACGCGCATAATTGTGCGTAGCGTCTCCTCGCTCTCCTCATGTGCAGGCCGCTTTCTCTGTTTCCGCTCCATGAACAGGGTCGCCCTTACTTATCGATTGATAAGCAGAATATACAATGTGTGAGCCGATTGTGTCAAGGGTAAATGTAAATAATTGCCTAAAAAAGTGAATAATAAGTCCATTATCTATTGACATATCTAAGGCAGTAATGCTATACTCCAACCATAGAAAAAGAGTACCACATTTGAAAATCCTCATTGCTCTTTCTTTCCATAGAAACAGCTTCAACCTTACCTGCTTCTGCAACATTTTTATATACCATGGATCAAATCCTCAGAAAGTTGAAGGTTTTTTATGAAAACCCGCTTGTGCATACCTGGATCTCTCTGTGTACTTCTACTCAGCTTGCTGATCGCAAGTGGCTTCATTTCGGCATGTAGTCCTGTGGCACAAACGCCGTCCTTCTCACATGCGTCAGGTGCGAGTGCGACCGCCACTACCAGGCCTCTTGCAACGGCCACTTCCACCCTGCTTCCACTTGGGGCCATGCCTGGTTGGCGTGTGATCTTTGAGAAACAGGATACTATCACAAACAGCGCAGACACAAATCTTCTCTCTCTCGGATCATTTGATCCCGAAAAAACCTTTGCAGTCCAGGCAAGCTGCCAGGGGACCGGCCGAATCACTGTCGACGTTTCTATTTACCATATGACGTTTCCCTGCCCATCCTCTACTTTTGCATACCGGAACCAGATGGCGCCTGCGCCAGGAAAGCAAACTGATGTACTGGTCAAGGTGCAAGGGGCGATTACCTGGCATGTCCTGCTTGAGATGGAAAATTAAGTTCTCATCTTTCCCTGGCTCTCTGCTGATATTTGCGCTATAGTCTATAGAGATAATTTCAGAAAGAGAGCACCAACATGACGATAAATTCAGGACCTTCTTCAACCAATGCTAGCGCGGGACAAATGAGCAACCGGATTACCGTGGCCCTCTGGGTGATCGTGCTTTCTTCACATCTTTTGCTGTTGCCGAAGTTTGTGAACGATATGCGCAAAAAGAGCGCCTAGCTGATTGAGGCAGATCAAGCGCTTCGCCGATGCCGGTGTTGAAGAACTGATGCTGCAATGGTACGATATGGATGATATCGAGGGGCTGCGGGCCTTCGGCGAGAGTGTGCTGCCACTCGTTTAGCGCTGTATCGCCAGGCTTTGCTTGTCGTTCATCTCTTCTTTTTGCCTTGCTGGCGCCCTGGCGACATGCGTGTATGTATGTGTGCATATATATATTGATCCTGCGCCTGGCTATACTCATCTGCCGTCCTTCGTGCCTGCTGTTCTTCTGCTAGTAGATCGTTCATTTCACGAATTTTACGATGCCATTGCCGAATGCAGAAACCGACCGCAATAATGATAATCAAAGGTGTCAGGAGGTTAGGAAAAAACCATTGGATAGCAGCAGAAATTATAATCACGATACATCCAATCCAGAACAATAGGCTTGCTGATGCTTTCATGACACCTCTCCTTTCTTGTATCACTCTATTAGACGCCGTGAAGCCAGTATGTTAAAAATGGTATTTCGCAGTATAAAACCAGCATTCATACCTCTATGATAGGCATCATCATCATCATGCCGTGACGGCCAGTCCTGTCACATGCTACCCACTTCTTACTAACTGGGCGTCCAGTAAGGTAATTCCACAATAAATGTGTCTATCAGCCGCCAATGAAAGGAGAACATGTATGTCTATGCGATATCCTGAGCAGCGCAGAGGCAGCATATTAGCTGCGCTCGTTGTAGTGGTGGCGCTGCTGGTCACAGCTTGTGGAGACACGACCAGTACACCCGCCGCGACGCCAACAAGTAATGCCCCCGCGACCACGCCAACGAGCAGCGCTACCACTGCCAGCGCAACGCTCAAACATGTACCCGCTGGTACGGCAGATCTCAGTTGGAGTCCGAGTACCCATATGCTGACGGTGAAGATCTCGCTGGTGGGGTTGGCCCCAAGCAGCACCCATCCAGCTCATATTCATGCTGGGAGTTGCAGTAACGAGGGTAAAGTCATCTATCCGCTGCAAAATATTGTCGCCGATGCCCACGGGGTGGGCACGGCTACCACCATGGTCAGTGTGCCACAGGGCATTGCGGCCAGCGGCTGGTATGTGAATGTGCATAACGGTCCTGGCCTCAGCCCGGCCGACCAGTTCCTGCCTATCGTGTGTGGTGATATCGCCAACGCGAATACGTCGATGACGGCCGCACAAGCGGTACATGTCGCGCTCGCTTCTCCGCCAAAGGCCAGCGCGGGCGAGGCCGTGAGCGGCATGGCGCAATTGTCGCTCTCTGGTACGACGCTAACAGTCAAGCTCACGTTGAGTGGCCTGGAACCGAACAGCGCGCACGCCGCTCACATTCACTCCGGTAGTTGCGAGAGTCAGGGGCCGGTGGTCTATCCATTGACGGTGGTGACGGCCGATGCTTCGGGAAACGCCACGGTGATGACCACGCTCACCGGCGTGCCGTCCATCCCCGCCACTGGTTGGTACGTCAACGTCCATCACAGCACAGCGTTGGCCACCCAGACGGGCTTCGATCCCGTTGCATGCGGCAATGTTACGCCCGCGTAGGGATTCGGCTTGCCGCATCCGGGTGGCAGGCTCTGGGATGAGGCCCCGCAGGCACCCCAAGGCCTGCCACGCGG
>JBDTHH010000589.1:0-8502 GCA_039937055.1 Ktedonobacteraceae bacterium
CCGCCAGCATCCAGCCTTCTACCCCATCAAAAGCCACATCGACAGCGTATCCGCGCTGCCGTAACCCTCTGGCCACCGCGTGCGCGATGTCAGGCTCATCTTCGATAACTAATAAGCGCATATATGCTCCGGATTTGTATTGCTGCCTTGATACAGATAGTGCTTTTTGTACCACCTGGATAGAAGTCTATGTTGAGAATATTGTACATTATCCTCTCTAGTGGACGACAAACCACATATGATAGGCAAGCTTCGTCCTTCTTGTAGCCATATTTAAAGAGACCATTCAAAGCTGTCTAGTTATTAAGATACATTATTGCACGTGTCAGGCCGACCCACACCGCCATGAGGAGTTGCATTTCCTCCACCATCTAATTATACTTGCTTCTAGAGTGACACATGTTTCGCTGGTATGATCATACGTTCAGGTAAATTAGACGAAGCATTCCTGTGACGGAGGAAGAAAGCCATGACCCAATCATCGATACCTGGTGCAATACCAATAGATGTTGAACAGCTTGCTCTCAAGAAGGAGCTGGGGCGGTTTCAAGATGTCTATTCTGCAACACTCGGGGCAATTGGAATGATGGCATTTTCGTTGCTCATGTTTGTGGGGTTGCTCTATGTTACTTTTAATATATTACTGGATCCTACTCAAGGGTGGCCAGGCAAACTATTCCAACTCATCTTTATAATCCTTGGCCTGCTTGCCTTTGGCTGCACAGCATATTGGTCTTACTGCGGACATACTGATGAAGTATTTCTATACGAGAATGGCTGGATCCTGAAGTATTCCTCTCGTCTGGAAGCTCTTCATTGGAACGAGGTACAATGTACCGAGTCTCATGCGTTCTATTCTTCGAATTGTAGCGGTGTCACCTATACACTGTGCCTCAAGAATGGCCGGGCACTTGATGTGAGTGGAGCTCTTTTCCGTTACGCTCAAGAACGGGTAGGCAGATAACGTGAAGGGGAGCCAGGGGCTAAGCCATATTTGAGCATACTTACTGGCATATATGCTAGCAAGCATGCTCAGGCAGTCCTCTATCAGGGTTGGCCAATATAGTTGCCCGTCAGCTCCTGGGCCAGGGGGTCGAGCACTGTGCCACTGCGTGAGACCTGAATTGGACGCCTCTGGGCCTTGGCATTGCGTACCGCAGCAGCCAGGCGCGTGGTCTCTGTGCTTGTGCGCTGGAGTTCTTGCTCGATTTGAGAGGAGCGCTGGAGCCGCGCCAGCAGATTATTGAGATTGTGAGCCACCTGCCAGAGAACGTTTTCCCTGGCCAGGGGCGCGCGTGCGTTCAGGTCCCCATTTGCCACCTGCACATGGGTCTGGAGGATCTGTTGGATGCCCTGGTCCAACTGCTGTTTTTGCTCGGCGATGGCGCGGTCCTTTTCGGCCATGACGCGTTCCAGCGCCGCCACTTGCTCGGCCCGTGCGATGGCCTGGGTGGCACCCTGCACCCAGAGATAGGTGACAATCGCTACAATCAATTGCAGTACAATAGGTACCATCAGCGTACTATAGTAGGCTGATGGCGTTGCTATGATGAAATCGGCTCTATGATGCAGGAAGGTGACCGCGGTCCAGGTGAAGAGCGCATTGCACAGGGCGACCGGGAAGACACTTTTTGGCGGCAGGAGCGATACCGCGATCAGCTCTGTGACCACTATCAGGTCAAATATTGGCATGCTCCATGGTGTTATGCCGCTGTGGGAGGTAAGAACAACCGCGATAAAGGCAAGTTCGACGACAATAACTAGAATGAGACCCACCAGCATAATTTTGCCCTGGCGATTGAGTATCACCATACCCCAGTTTACCACCATAGTGGCCACCAGAATGGGCAGAAAAGCATGATTTGCGCTGAAGATCGCGTTAGGGAGGAGGGACAGGCCGAAACAAATCAGCATAAGCAGAATGACGCTGGAGAGACGACCGGCACGTACCACCTCCCGGTCATAAGGGGTAGCATTTTTCGGCTCTGCTGGAGCTGCGAATTTATACCACCATTCCAGCGGCCCTGCGCGTTTAGCGAACTGTTGTTCACTCCAGATAGATGATGACCAATCATTGCCTGGTTTTCTACGTCCTGTAGGAGTCGGGGCTTCCATGTTCATCATACGCTGACATTCTCCTTCACCATGATATACCCGCCATACGGCAACTAGAACCGATATCATAAAGTAGCGCTACCACTGGAGCAAATAATCCATGTCAGTGTATTGCTGCTACAAGGCAACTGCCCGGATCGATTTATAAGGAAGTGATGAACATCTGCTATGGCATCACAGAAGGCTTTATGCTATCTGCCTGGATAAGGAAGCGAACAATTCTAGCGTAGCAAATGCTGGATAATTTGTCAATAATGTGGAGGCGATCATGTGCAAGATGGGCTATATGGGTAGAAATACGGTGGATAATCTATCCATTCTTCACCGTATTTCTACCCATATAGCCCATACCTATTGCAGGTATTGTGCTAATTATAGCAATCCTCTACTCACACACAACTCTGCGTTGAGGATCGAGCCGCCCGCCGCGCCGCGAATCGTGTTGTGGCCCAGCGCCACGAACTTGTAGTGCAGGATGGGGCAGCGGCGCAGGCGGCCGACGGTGACGCTCATCCCACGACCTGCATCGCGGTCGCGCAGTGTCTGGGGGCGGTCGGGCTCGTTGCGATAGAGCAGGGCGCGCTCCGGGGCGCTGGGAAGCTTGAGGCGCTGCGGCTCAGGAGCATAGTCTTCCCAGGCGGAGATGATTGCTTGCGGGTCCGCGCTGGCTTCCAGCTCGACGCTGACACATTCAAGGTGGCCTTCGCGCGTGGCCACGCGGTTGCAGTGGGCGCTGACCACAAGCGGGGCATCTATGAAGCCGCGCCCTTCGTGCCACTCCCCCAGCATCTTCAGCGTTTCAGTCTCTACCTTCTCCTCTTCGCCGCCAATATAGGGGATGGCGTTATCGAGGATGTCGTAGGCCGATAAACCAGGATAGCCCGCGCCGGAGATGGCTTGCAGCGTCGTGACCATGACCTTACGCAGGCCAAAGGCCACCTGCAAGGGCTTGAGCGCCATTACCAGCGGGGTCGCCGAGCAGTTGGCGTTCGTTACAATGCAGCCAGGCCAGCCCCGCGTCTTGCGCTGCTGGGTCAGCGCGGCGCTATGGTCCGCGTTGACTTCAGGCACGATCAATGGCACATCGGGCGCCATGCGATAGTTTTTGGCGTTGCTGAAGACCGCGGCCCCCGCGTGGGCGAACGCGGCCTCAATCTCGCCCGCTACCTCGGCCGGGAGGGCCGAAAAGACGATCTTCACATCCGGTGGTAGGGCCTCAGGCCGGCAGGCCACAACCGGCAGCGCCCCCGCTGCCGCCGGCATCTCACCGGCGAGTCGCCAGCGGGCTACCTCGGCATAGGGGCGGCCGCCGTGCTGCTCGGAGGCGGCCAGGGCCACCAGTTCAAACCAGGGATGCCCCTGGAGAAGCTCGATGAAGCGTTGCCCCACCATGCCCGTGGCTCCTAAGACCGCCACGGGTATCCGTACTGCTGTGTGCATGTTGTTCCTCGTTTCGCTAACGCGCCTCGCGCCGTTTCTCCTGTGTGGGATGGCGCAGCAGCGGGATCACTGGCGCGATCAGATCGCGGTGCAGGCAACGCAGGGCGCGCTCGCTATCGCGATCCTCCACGATCAGGGTGATACTCTGGTCCGAGGCTCCCTGTGTGATGACCGGGATGCGCTCGCGGGCCAGGGCGATGATGGCGCGGGCGGAACTCATAGGATCGGCGGTGAAGCCAGAACCGATGCAGGCGCAGGCGGCGAGCTTGCGCTGGCAGCCTACGCGCCAGTTATCCAGATCGTGCTGCAAAAGGGCGACAACGGAGGTAGCGGCCTGCTCTTCAACGATAAATGAAAGATGATGCCCCGATGATGAACAGATGGCGACAGGCGCCGCTCCCGCGCGGTCTGCCAGCGCGAAAACCTGCCCGGCATTCTCTGGCGCGCCGAACATGTCTGTGCTCTCAACCGTAATCAATGCCAGGTGGCGGCGCACAGTAATGGCGGTGGCCCCGCTGCGTTGCTTACCCGCCGGCCCGATCACTGTGCCGTAGATATGCGGGCGAAAGGTGTTGCGCACGCGCACCGGAATGTGGCGCTGCGCGACTGGAATGAGCGTGCGCGGGTGCAGCACTTTGGCGCCGAACCACGAGAGGCGCGCCGCTTCCGTGTAAGAGAGCCGGGGTAGCAGGCGCGCATTCGTGACGAGGCGAGGGTCGGCCGTCATCACGCCATCGACATCGGTGTAGATGGAGACTTCGACACAATCAAGCGCCGCGCCGATCACGGTGGCCGAATAGTCAGAGCCGTTGCGACCCAGCGTGGTGACGGTCCCGCTGCTGGTGCGACCGATGAAGCCGGGCGCGATGGGCACAATGTGTTGTTCGATGAGGGGTTGCAGCAAGGATTGCGCGCGCGCCCTGGTCTCCTCAGCCAGCGGCTCAGCGCCAGCCACGGCCCCCGCGACGAGCGTGGTGCCGCTGTGCGGCTCGCCTGTTACGATCACTTCCTCGCGCACAGGCGTGGCCTGCACTCCCAGGTCACAGACAGCCGCAGCGCACAGCAGCACCGAGAGCCGTTCGCCCCAGGCGGCGATAGTATCTCTATAGGGGCCGCATACTGCTACATCTTCCTCCAATGCGCTCAGAGCTGCCTCAAGGTCCCGCCGTAGCGCGGCGCACCGCTCGTGATCGCTCACGGCTTTGCTGGCAGCCTCCAGGTGCTTGTGCTTGAGGGCCGCGAGTTCGCGCTCGCAGTCCTCAAGCTCGCCCGCGTTGGTATGACGCGCGATGCGCACCAACTGGTCGGTCACCCCGGACATAGCCGAGACGACGATAACGGGGAAGGCCTCCGCGACCTCGTTGGCTGCGTTCGCGATGATGTGCGCCACGCGCCGGATGCGCTCACCGCTGCCAAGCGAGGTTCCCCCGAACTTCAAGATACGTACATGAGATTCCATCTTACATCACCAGAGGGGCAGGGTACCCGCGAGGGATACCCATATATATAGCTATAGCCCCTGTAGAAATCATAGGGGCGCATGCGAGGTGTGCCCCGGATTAAAAAACGATTACGATGCGCTTGCTGGTTCGCCCAGCGTGGCAGACACGGCTTTGAGGGCCTGGTCCAGGTCGTCAGTTAAATCATCGACGGTTTCCAGCCCGACCGAGAGGCGCACGAAATCAGGCGTGACGCCGGTCTCATACTGCTCCTCGGCTGTCAATTGCGAATGGGTGGTGCTGGCGGGATGGATGATGAGCGACTTGGCGTCGCCGACGTTCGCCAGGTGCGAGAACAGTTCGACGTGCCGGATGAGCTGCTTGCCCGCTTCCAGGCCGCCCTTGATGCCGAAGCCCAGGATGGCGCCGTAGCCGTGCGTATGATATTTCGCCGCCAGCTCGTGCTGCGGATGGCTCTTCAGGCCGGGATAGCTGACCCAACCGACGGCTGGGTGGCCTTCGAGGAATTCGGCGATGTGCAGAGCGTTCTGGCTGTGGCGCTCCATACGCAGGGGTAGGGTCTCCAGACCTTGCAGGAAGAGCCATGAGTTGAAGGGTGTGGTGGCGGCTCCAATGTCGCGCATGAGCTGCACGCGCGCTTTGATGATGTAGGCCAGCGGGCCAAGGGCCTCGACGTAGCGCAGGCCGTGGTACGAGGCATCAGGCTCGACAAGGCCGGGGAAGCGTCCGTTGGTCCAGTCGAACGTGCCGCCGTCCACGATCACCCCGCCGATGGAGGTGCCATGCCCGCCGATGAACTTGGTGGCCGAGTGAACGACGATATCTGCCCCGTGCTTCAGTGGCTGCATCAGGTAGGGCGAAGGGAATGTATTGTCTACGATCAGCGGCACGCCGTGTTCGTGCGCGATGGCGGCCACCGCGCTGATGTCGAGCGTGTCCAGGCGCGGATTGCCGACTGTCTCCGCGTAGAGGGCTTTTGTGCGCTCGTTGATGGCGGCACGGAAATTTTCCGGGTTGCGGCTATCGACAAAGCGAACGGTGATGCCCATCTTGGGCAAGGTGTAGTGGAAGAGATTATAGGTGCCGCCGTACAGGCTGGCGGAGGCCACGATCTCGTCACCCGTTTCGGCGATATTGAGAATAGCCAGCGTCTCGGCTGCCTGGCCGGAGGCGGTGGCCAGCGCGCCCACCCCGCCTTCCAGGGCGGCGATCCGGCGCTCAAAGGCGTCCTGCGTCGGGTTCATGATGCGCGTATAGATATTGCCGAACTGCTTGAGCGCGAAGAGGTCGGCTGCATGCTCCGGGCTATCGAAGACGAACGAGGTTGTCTGATAAATCGGGACGGCGCGCGCGCCAGTTGCGCTGTCGGCCGTCTCCTGCCCGGCATGTAAGGCCAGGGTTTCAAAACCATAACTGCGATTGCTGTTGAGGGCCATGGAAGGAATGCTCCTTTGTCGCATTGTCTAAACACGGGCGAGGCGAGCCGTCGCCCCTACGGGAACGTTGGGTCTAAACACGGGCGAGGCGAGCCGTCGCCCCTACGGGAACGCTACGAGGACAAGGTACATCTATGGGACGAAACCAGCTAGCGCGGCGGTCATCTGCTCCCACTCTTTGAGGAAAGCATCGTGGCCGTGCGGTGAGTCGAGTTCCAGGTAGGTGGCATCGCCGCCGAGCGCCTGGACCTTCTCTGCCAGCCAGCGCACACGCGCGGCCGGAAAAAGAAAATCTGAACGAATACCAATGAACAGGGCCTTGCTGCTCAGGAGACGCAGCGCGTTCTCCAGTGTGGGATAGCCTTCGCCTGCATTGTAGAGGTCCATCGCGCGACTGATGTACAGGTAGCTGTTGGCATCGAAGCGCCGCACTAGCGTTTCACCCTGATAGTAGAGGTAGTTCTCTACGTCGAAGCGCGGACCAAGATCGGGTACGCGGCTGGGAGAAGGGATGTCAGTGCGGCGTGCCGGTTGGCGCGCGAAACGCATCTCCATCGTCTCCTCGCTCTGGTACGTAATCATCGCCAGCATGCGGGCTATGGCCAGTCCCGCCTGTGGTCCCGCTCCCGGCTCATAGTCGCCACCCTGCCAACTGGGATCAAGCATGATCGTCTGCCGTTGCACTTCGCTGAAGGCCACAGCCTGGGCCGTCAGAGCCGCCGTAGCCGCGATCACCGCGACCTGCCGCACCAGTTCGGGATACTCGATGGCCCACTCAAGTGCCTGCTGCCCACCAATCGAGCCGCCCGCGACCAGCGCCAGGTGGCGCACGCCGAGATGCTCGATCAGCACGCGTTGGGCGTGTACCATGTCGCGAATGGTGATCACCGGAAAGCTCATGCCATAGGGCTGTCCACTGCGCGGATCGATGGACAAGGGTCCGGTGCTTCCATAACAGCCGCCCAGGACGTTCGAGCAGATCACGAAATAACGCGATGTGTCGAAGGGCCGGCCAGGACCGATCAATGGATTCCACCACGCCACTTTGCTGTCGTCGGGATGTTCGGGATCGTGCGCGTGGGTGTTGCCTGTCAGCGCATGCGTAATCAGGATGGCATTGTCGCGCGTGGCGTTGAGTTTTCCCCAGGTCTCATATGCCAGCGTTACAGGCCCGAATACACCTCCATATTGCAACGGCATCTGCTCAAAGGTGTATGTATGCACCTGTTGCATGTGAGCGGCCTGCGTGACGGTCGCAACGCTGGGCTTCACTTGGGTCACCATCGCAACTCCTTTCTGCAATGTCAAGAAAACAAAAATACCCCCACCCTATCAGGGGCGAGGGTAACTGTTTCGCGGTACCACCCTGGTTCATTAGCGCCTCACAGCGCCAACCTCTACGAGTGCGATCTTCAACCGCACCCTGGTCGCTAACGGGACCGCCCGGCACTGCCTACTGGCTCTGCGGCTCGATCACCCCTATAATACCTGTGGCGTGGGCAGATCGGAACTGCGGTCTTCAGCGTGCGACTCAGAGGCCATTTTCAACACAGGTGCGGCGCCGGTATCTCATCATCACCGGCTCTCTGTAGCCGTCCGTCGCGTTTACTCGTCCTCTTCACTGTCGTTTATGACTTACTTGATAAACAAGATATACAATAGACAGGCAAACAAAAAACCCCTGTATTGCAGGGGTTAGCATCGTTGCCATGTCCCCTCATCTCGCGGAATGCAATGTTCCGCCGGACTTAGCACCCTCTCTGCGCCATTGCAGATGGGTTGCTGGGTTTCATCGGGCCGTTTCCCTCCACCCCTCTTGATGAGAGCAATCTTGTTGCGTCTATTCATTTGTCTATGAGCTTGCGAGTTGTTAGTAAGTATACCGAAGAAAGTCAGGCGCTGTCAAGGGGAGCGGAATGGCGATCAGGGCTTTGGAGTGTACCCGTTTTGCCCGTTTCTTCGCTTTTTCAGGAGTACCGAAGAGAGGACATAAAGCTGGGTGTTTCCTCACTTCAGGACAAAAGATCACGGTCCTCTCCATTGCTGCAATT
>JBDTHH010000590.1:0-8219 GCA_039937055.1 Ktedonobacteraceae bacterium
CTTGGATAGTTCCCCCAGGTTCGCGCCTTTCCCCCCAACAACCATGAGTTTTGTTTTGTCAATGTCCTGAAAACCAAGCGCATAGGAACTCATATTTTTACCTCCTTTGGCAATTCCTTCTTTGATAATTTTGATGACATCCAGAGTGGCGTCACTTCCGCCTGAGTATAGGGGAAGGAACGCCAAAAAAAATCGTCCAAAAAGGCAGTGTGCGAGTAGATAGGAGGTGATACAATAAAAGTGGGAACAAACGGGCTCGTTTTCGAGCTTCGGAAACCATGCCGTTTCTTGCGCTCGCGGAAGTGAGACAGACGACATGTCACCCTCCTTCTCCTCCTCGCGCTTTGCAGTTCGGCATCATTCCAATCGGGTGGCTGTTCATGGGACTTTGCTTGCCTGGGTATTGCCCAGTAAATTGTTGAGGAAGGTACTGTGAGCGGTTCCAAAAATCCGTTCAATCACGGACCCGAAGCGCGGCTGGACAGGAGGCCGAATCGTCTTCTGGCAATGATAGCTGACGAGCAAATGGTCAAAATACTGACTCTCGAATTCTTTCCCCCCATCGACGACAAGGGACTGTGGCAGGCGTCCGAAGCGTTTGACACAAATTCGTAAGATCATCTAAAAAGGAGGGCAAGATTCGCGTCGAAAGGCTGATTTTGAGGCTAACCTGGTCCAGGTACAATGCCATTCGGCCTTGGCGAAGTGCATGAGCCTGCAATTATGCTTTCTGTGCCTCAAACATACCTGAAGACTTCGTAATATGGATAGTTCCTCGCTCGGCCAGTTCTTGCCGTATCAAATCGGTAACTGTCGCGCGCTCCTCGCTGGAGAGCAGCGATCCAAGCCTGCCAGAGAACGCATAGGCTGCCAGCGGCTCGGCCTCCGTCACTTCAAGAGCATCCTCGTAGATGTGCAGCGCGGCCTGTCCGAAAAATGGCGTTAGCACTTCCTGCCCGTTTTCCAGGATGAAAGGCGAGCTTTTCCCCCAGCCTTTCCAGTGCGAGTTTGGCCAGCACTTCCAGATCAATTCGTCCAGTTCGCGCATATGCTCGCGACCAATAGTAGAGGCATAGAAGCGCCCTGCTGGTTTCAGCACGCGCCGGATTTCGGCCAGCGCTCGTGGTAGGTCCGGTACGTGATAAAGCATATGATTGGCGATCACTGCATCGAAGCTGGCGTCGGCAAAAGGGAGCGCCTGCGCGTCGGCAACTTCATAGGCAAAGCGTTCCTCGCCGAGTCGCTGGTGGGCCTCCTGGAGCATTCCCGCCGAAAAGTCCGTGAGAGTTATCTGCCAGCTTGTTGGCATACGCTCCCGGTTGCTTAACCAGAGTAGGCCTGGCCCACAGCCCAATTCTAGCAACTTACTTCCCTCGTCGAGCTTGAACTGGTCAAAGACCCAGTGGTGCCAGCCGTATTTGTTGCTGCTAAAGTGCCTATGCAACTCGATGCGCGCACCGAGATTCGTGGCATCCTTATACTGGGTGTTCAAGAGGTATACTTGATCGCGATATCCATCCATTTTTTTCATCCTCATGCATATGTCATGCTATCCTCATCCTCTCAACACACTACTCCCTACTCTACTATATCATTTTCTCCCCTGAGCCAATAGAACATTGACAATGAGAGTTTTCCTCGTTATCATTTACTAACCAGTAAGTAAATAAAAGGAGGATGCCCATGAGCGACATTCGCGCGGAGTGGCTGGCTATGATGCAGAAGTATCGGCTGGCGCCTGAGCGGCCGGATAGTGAGAATTTCTGGTGTACGCGGCTCGATACCGCGCCGCAGGAGGAATTGCGGGCCATTCAGAGCGAGAAACTGCGGGTCGCGGTGCGCTACGCCTACGAGTGCATCCCGTTCTACCGCCACAAGTTTGATCTCGCCGGTTTGCAGCCGGGCGATATTCGCTCGGTGGCTGACCTGGCGCGCATTCCAGTGACGACCAAGCAGGAGATGGCTGAAGACCTGGTGGAGCACGGCCCCTGGGGCAGCTATACGGCGCTGGATGACGATCTGTGGCTGAAGCGCGGCTGGCAGATCTTTGCCAGTTCTGGCACGACGGCGCAGCCACGTGCATTCCGCTACAGCCAGTTTGACCGCGAGATGTGGATGTGGACCAATGCGCGCGCGATGTGGGCTATGGGTTTTCGTCCTGGCCGCGATAGCGCCCTGATCGCCTTTGGCTATGGCCCGCACGTCTGGCTCTGGGGCGTGCATTACGCGCTCAACCTGATGGGCATTCCTATAGTCACGGCTGGTGGCCTCGACTCAAGTGCGCGAGCGCGCTTCGTTGATCGCTACAAACCCAGCATTCTGGCCTGCACTCCATCCTACGCACTCTACCTTGCCAGCGTGATGCGCGATCTGGGCCTCGACCCGGCGGCCAGCTCCATTCGCTACCTGTTCTGCGCGGGCGAGCCGGGCTTCAGCATCCCCGCGACCCGCCAGCGACTTGAGGAGATATGGCAGGCCGAACTGCACGAATTCTACGGCTGCACCGAGGCGGCTCCCTCGGCCGGCGGCTATACCTGCGCGGCTGTCGCTGCGCAAAAGACGGGTATAGTCAGCACGCACCTGATGGAAGATGTGCAGGTGTGGGAGGTCGTGGATGACGACATGCGCGCTCTGCCGGACGGGAGCCGGGGATTGACCGTGGTGACCAACCTGTGTTCCGAAGCCTCGCCGCAGTTGCGTTTCCTGGTGGGAGACTATACCACTCTAACGCACGAGCCATGCACCTGTGGGCGCACGCATGCCCGCGCGGTGGGAGGTATGGCGGGGCGCTCCGACGATATGCTGAACGTGCGCGGCGTGACCCTGTTCCCCTCCAGCATTGAGGACGTTGTGCGCCGCATCCCCATGCTGGGCGCTGAATTTGCTATCGTGCTCACGAAGGAACGTGACCTGGATGTGCTCATTGTCCAGGTAGAGGCCCTCTCCGAGGTCTCCCCGGCACAGTATAGCGAGATCGCGGCCGGTGTGGAACGGGAGATCCGCTCGCAGTGCGAATTGCGGGCAGTCATCGAGGTCCTGCCCCAGGGAACACTGCCGCCGACGCAATTTAAGGCCAAACGTGTGCGCGATCTGCGCTAGTCCGGGCTTGTCAAGCCTGCCATTTGAATAGGAGCACTATTGCTCTGAAAAGGGGTCCCATAATAGCCAGAAGAAAGCAGATAGAGCAGCATCACCGGCGCACGCAGGAGATTGTCGATGCCTCGGCGCACCTCATTCAGGAGAAGGGCTTTCATGGCACCACGCTCCAGGATGTGGCCGATCAACTCGACTTTACTAAAGCCGCCCTCTACTATTATGTCCAGGATAAGCAAGATCTGCTCTTCCGCATTCACATGCAGACATTGGAGATGGCACTGGTGGCGGTCGAGTCCATTGTGCAGGGTGCCACGTCGCCTCGTGAGAAGGTGCGCGCCTGTCTTGACAATCAGGTGCGCATGGTTGCGCGCCACCCCGACCTCTTCACGGTGTATTTTCACGAGAAATCGCACCTCACGGTTGAACATACCGAGGCAGTGACCACCATGGAGCGCCGCATTGTGCATGCGATCGTAGATGTCATTCGCGCAGGCATTGCCGGTGGGGACTTCCAGGATGTTGATCCCACTGTGGCCGCCTTCGCGGTGCTGGGGGCCAGTAGTTGGGTCTATCGCTGGTACCGTCCAGGAGGGCGGCTGGCCATTGAAGAGGTGTCGCAGACGTTACAAACGATGATCTTGAGCGGATTAGAGAAAAGAGGAGACTGAGCCATGAAACGCAGCACTGAAAGCATACTGACAACGCATACCGGGAGCCTACCCCGGCCGGATACCCTGGTGCAACTGATGGTCGCCAGGGAGCAGGGGAAACCGGTGGACGCGGGCGTGCTTGCCGACAGCGTACATACCGCTGTTGCTGAGGTAGTCAAGCAGCAGGCTAGCGTGGGCATCGACATCGTTTCTGATGGCGAGATGAGCAAGATCGGCTTTGCCAACTACGTCAAGGACCGCCTGACGGGCTTTGACGGTGAGTCGAATCCGGTGGTTGCGCAAGATGTGCTGGACCATCCAGATGTGCGGGTGCGCATGTTTCGCCGCAATGAAGGCAAGGAGAGTCGCTACTTTACGCCAGCCTGCAACGGCCCCATCACCCTGCGCGACCAGGACGCGGTACACCAGGATATCGCCAACTTGAAGGCGGCCCTGCAGGAGAGCCAGGTCAGCGAGGCCTTTATGCCCGCCGCTTCGCCGGGAACGATTGCCCAGGTGATGCAGAACAACTACTATCCTACCCAGGAAGCCTATCTCTACGCGCTGGCCGACGCCATGCGCTACGAATATCAAGCCATCGTCGAGGCGGGTTTCCTGCTCCAACTGGACTGTCCCGATCTAGCTATGCAGCGCCACACGCGTTTTGCCAGTGCCAGCCTCGCTGAATTTCGCCGGCAGGTGCAGCAAAACATCGAAGTGCTGAACCATGCTCTCACAGGTATCTCACCGGAGCAGGTACGCATCCACGTGTGCTGGGGCAACTATGGTGGGCCGCATCACCGGGATGTGCCGCTCAAGGACATCATCGATCTACTGCTCACGATCCAGGGCAATGGTCTCTCCATCGAAGCGGCCAATCCGCGCCACGAGCACGAGTGGAAAGTGTTTGAGGAGGTGCGCCTGCCGGATGGCAAGGTGCTGATCCCCGGCCTGATCGACACATGCAGCACCTATATCGAGCACCCGGAGGTCGTGGCCCAGCGCCTGGCAAACTTCGCGCGCACCGTCGGCCGCGAGAACGTGATCGCCGGCACCGATTGCGGCTTCGGGACCTTCGTGGGAGCCGGCAGCGTGGCGCCGAGCGTAGCCTGGGCGAAGCTTCGGTCGTTGACGGAAGGTGCCAGGCTGGCATCACCGGAATTGTGGTAGATGTAGGGACCCGGTGATGCACATGAACAAATTAACCTTCCAATGATATCCTGAGGCTTCTCTATGAGGTCGGCTTGTACCATTGGAGCATTTATTTGCTCATGTGCATTAATCTGTCTGTGATGCTATGGACCCGTTCCGCCGGGGCATTCGGGAAAATTTTTATACAGTCATAGCCGAAAGAGTTATATGTTTCTACATGGATTTTCTCGAAAATGAGAGACTCTTCAAAACTTATCTTTCTCGCCCCAGTTGGCTGACAGAAACCAAGATTTTCAATAAAAAAAACCTGCCTCTGGTAAATGTTCTCACGCTCAATTCTATCCATTTCCTCTAAAAGACAAGCAGATGGAGGATATCCAAGATAACGGCTTAAGGCATATGTACAGATTGGCGAACGGTCATAAAATTGTCGTTCATAAGGATACGTTGATGTTTTGATTTGCCTCCGTTTTTGTAGACGGACAATTTTATCAATGAAGTCAGGCTGCATCCAAGGCTCAGGATTGTCATTCATCTGCTCAAGCGCAATGACATCGGTTGCGGCTTCCTCCACAACCGCATATCCCTGGCTTTTCAACACATGAATGATTGAGGTTTTTCCTGAGCCTGGTGTGCCAGTGAGAATATATCGTCTCATGGAAATCCTATGTCTACGCGAAAGAGGGTATCTCACCGGTTCTATCAAGCGTGACAGAGCACTACAGAGAATACTCTACACTACAGTAACCTTTTTGTCATGCACAGGCACTTGCTGAGGGACCAGGTTATAGCGTTGCGGATCGAAGCGGCGGGTCCTGTGCCGGAACTCAAAGGTAAACGATGGCCAGAGTGTGGTGTTGTGACCGCGGGCATCGAGGTACCAACTGGCGCAGCCCGAGGTCCAGACGGTGCCTTTCATACGTTGCTGCATCTCTGTATTGAAGGCTTCCTGCACCTCAGGCTGCACATCGACAGCTTGCAGCTTCCGCCGGTCCATGGTGCGCAAGCAGTCCAGGACGTACGTGATCTGAGACTCGATCATGTAGACCATCGAATTGTGTCCCAGGCCGGTGTTTGGGCCGATGAGCAAGAATAAGTTGGGAAACTTCGATACAGTGGCCCCTAAATAGGCGCGGGGACCCGCCTGCCAACTATCGGCCAGCGATTGGCCGTCGCGTCCATAGATAAACTCGGGGAGCTGCGTGTCGGTCACATGAAAGCCGGTCCCGCAAATGATCGTGTCGATCTCGTGTTCACTGCCGTCCTCAGTCACGATGCTATGGGCGCGTACCTCGCGAATGCGCTCGGTCACGAGGTCGACGTTGGGCTGGCTCAGCGCTGGATAGAAGTCATCGGAGAGCAGGACGCGCTTACAGCCCATGGTATAGTGGGGCGTGAGCTTTTCCCTGAGTGCCGGGTCAGGCACCTGCACCTCCAGGTGCTGGCGCGCGATCTTCATGCTGCTCTCCAGCATGTTGGGCCGATGGATAAACCCCAGCGCGATCAACTCGCGCTGCCAGTACATTTTGGCGCGCACAAGGCGCTGGGCGATGGGCAGGAAGCGATACAGCGTCTGTTGCCACGCGGGGATCGGGTGATCCAGCCGTGGGACAATCCAGGGCGGAGTTCGCTGGAACAGGAAGAGGTGGCCGACGCGCGGCTGGATCAGCGGGACAAACTGGATCGCCGAGGCCCCGGTCCCGATCACGGCCACACGCTTGCCTGTCAGGTCGTAGTTGTGATCCCAGCGCGCCGAGTGGAACAGTGTACCCTCGAAGTGCTCGATGCCTGCAATGGCCGGTAGCGACGGTTCGCTGAGGGGCCCGTTGCCGAGGATCAGGATGTTGGCGGTAAGCTGACCCTGCGAGGTGCTAATGTGCCAGCGCTCATCGACTTCGCTCCATGAAGCGTCCAGCAGTTCACAGTTCCAGCGAATGTGTGGCAGGACGCCAAAACGCCTGGCGCTGCGGCGTAAATACGCCTGGATCTCACGCTGGGGGGAGTACGCGCGGCTCCACTGGGGATTGAGCGCGAAGGAGAAGGAGTACAGGTGTGATGGAATGTCGCAGGCGCAGCCTGGATACGTGTTGTCGCGCCATGTGCCGCCGATGTCTGTCGCCCGCTCAAGCACCTCAAAGTCGTTGTAGCCGCGCTGCTTGAGCCGTATGGCCATGCCCAGCCCGGAGAAGCCGGTCCCCAGGATCGCCACACGGACATGGCGGACAGGTGTTTCGCCGTTTGATGACTCAGGTATCAGGCTCGCGTGCTGGGGAGTGTCGGAAGACGCCTCACTCGATGAAACTTGGGACATAATAGCTTCCTCCATGGATGGCTGCCAGGTTGGTTGGATAGGTCCATACACAAGAGTATAGCATATTCTTTTTTCACCTGATAGGCATCAACTAAAAATTGCCGCCCTGCATCCGTGAAAACAATCATGCTCGCACGCTGGTCGGTCGGATCGGGAAGCCTCTGCACATAGCCCTCACGCTCCAGATCAGCGATGACGCGTCCTGCTGCTTGTTTCGTGATACCCGCGCACTCAGCTAAGACTGTCGCCTGGGTCCGTTGACATCAAGATGTGATAGCAGGGTCGTGTGAACCATGCTAATGCCTTGTTTTTCCTTGTGGTCTTCAGGATGCAAGATAGGTATGCCGGTCACCAACTGTCGAATTCAGCGGCTATTTTCATCCCGTCCTACTGGCCGGAAATCTTCGCTTTATAGGCCTGCCATTCTTGTTCATCCAGCCCGACCTGCTGCTTGAGCGAGCGCAGATCGGCAGAACTGAGAAATTCTTCAGCCAGATAACAGCATCGTCCGAGGTGTTCTTCCTTGACCGAGCGTGTTGTGGGCAGAATGTGCCATCCTCGCTTCCGAAGCTGATGTAATTCGCTCAGATCATGTGAAAAAAGGGTTTGTAGCGTATCAAAAGTCTCCATCTTTTTCTTCCTTGTGTTTCCTCGCCAATGAGGAGATGAAAAGATGCCTATTTTCTACTACAGTATATCACGTGAACCACTGGGGGGCGCAATGCCGTCGAGCCGGGGTGGTGGAGAGGATCACTGAAAAAACGAAGATTCTTCGCTGGTCTACTCTATGTTCAGCTAGAGGACTGACAATCTGCATGTGACGGGTGAGAAATGAGAGTATGCCCCCCTTCGTAGCTACGCAATTGATCGCGTTGGTCAAGCCAACCAGCGCGTCAAGCCAGCACATACGCGATCAATTGTGCAGCTACGAAGGGGGGTGGCGTCCGCCTGGGCGCCACTCCCCTGGGCACAGGGACCCGGCTTGCCAGGTTCCTACGCGATAGGGCTAG
>JBDTHH010000591.1:0-28951 GCA_039937055.1 Ktedonobacteraceae bacterium
CTCGAAGCGATGATAGACCGCGGCCTCGTTTTCACGCTGTGCCGCTTCCAGGTGACCGCGTTCCAGTTCTTTGACAGCCAGAAAGCGGCCTTTAAGCGCCTCGTAGACCGCGTGGGCCATGAACTGAAAGAAGGCCGAGGCACTGGAGGTAAGACCTGTCGCTTGCAGATCGCAGAAAATGGGCAGGTATCGCGGTCCCAGGAGGACGGGCAGGTGCTTCAAGATGCTGCTCTTGCCCATTCTACGTTCCCCATTGAGGAAAAAGGTGGGCCGGTCCGGCCGGCGCAGGGCTTCGCCCAGTTTTCGCGCCACGTCCTGCCGGCCAACGAAGAGCGGACTGTACAGGGCCAGAGCTGGACCGGCGGTATAGGGATTCTCAATCCTATTCAGGTTCTCCAGCGCCTGTTTCAGCGTCGCCAGTTCCTGGCCCAGAGGTATCTGCCATTGCTTGACCACACGCTCTAAAAGACGATTGAGCCTGACATCTCTAAAGGCGGTATTCGGATGGATCTGCGCCAGGTGCGCGCTCATCTGATTGAGGGCAGCCTGCTGGTCCCTGGTGCTGAGCATAGCATAGCCAGCTACCTCCTGGCTGGCATCCTCCAGGTGACCGAAGAGCAGCGCCATATGCGGGTTCAGCTCACGTATCTCTGGAGTGAGGATAACGCGCAGTCGCCGGTATGCCTGGCCAATAATGTCGAGCGTCGTCGCACGGCCCAGTTCGTTGAGGGCAATTTCATACGTTGCCGCCAGCGCTGCCCAGCGCTGCTGTGGTCGCTCCTGCACAATGAAGCTAATCTCGGCGAGTGTTTGCTCGACATCCTGCCCTGCGGCGATTTGCAGCATACGCTTCAAATATGGCAGCGGCAGGAAGATGCTCTCGTTCCAGTGGAGCGAGCACTGGCGTAGGTAATCGAAGACACGCGAGGTGTGCGCGCGGCTGGCGAAGAAGGTATTGAGCATGGAAAACGCATCGCCAGGGTACAATGGCAGGCGATAATAGCCGACCACATAACTGGCGAGAAAGGCAGCTCCAACGATGAGTCCCTGGGCATAGCCGGCGGCGGCTCCAGCCATAAAACCGCTGACATTGCTACCCGCATCGCCCACGGGAACGCCCACCGCCACGCCAAAGGCCGCTGCCACCACAATACCCAGCCTGGTAGCGACCTCTACCGCCTCGCCTCTGCTTCTGAACACACTTCTTACAATCATCCCCATGATCCAGACAATACTGCTACCTGCAAATGACCCGGCGAAGATGCCAGCAATGCTGCCCTCCAGATCGAACCCGAATGGAAAGATCTGCACCACGGCCACTCCCGCCCAGTAGCCCAGGACTGTACCTGTCAGGGTCCCAATCAGCAGCCCGACCATGATCCCCACAAGGCTCGCGATAGTAATGCTCCACATACTCGCGCGCCGCAGGGCGCCCGCGCTATTGAAGGTCAGGCCGAGCATCCAACCATAGGTGATACCGAAGACAATGCCCACAAACGTATCGTTCTGGGTCTGGACGATGATACCGCTGCCAATGCCGGTCGCCATGCTCGCCACAATGGCGAAGCGCATGCTAAAGAGGCCGCCAAAGAGGGCACCGACCACGCAACAGAGGCCCGTGGCCCAGGTGGCATCCCATAAGAAAACGCCCACACTCGATTGCAGCACCAATGAGCCACTGAAGGTATAGAGTGGATACAGACCACCTGAGCCAGGGGCAGCGAGTAGCAGGATAGTGCGCACCAGCAGGACGAGCGGGTACGAGCATAAAAACAGCAGAGCGAGCAGGCGCAGCACCATAGCCATACGCTCCCGCAGACTCTTTGTCTCGATGTCCTTTCTGAATGTTGCTGGCCGAAAGAAGCAGCAAAAAAGCCACAGCGCCGGTTCCGTCACCAGGAAGCGCCATATCCGTTTCACATCCATCTAGCTTCCCATCCCTTGATAGGCATCTGCGAAATGCTGCTCAAAGCGCGACCGGTGCAGGGGGGCCGCCGGGTTCTGCTCTTTCTCTTCCAGGAGGAGTTTGCCCGCCAGTTGTAAGCGCACCGGAAGCCACAGATCCTCCTTGCCCTCCCGGCCGTAGCGCCAGAGATAATCACACTCTTCAGTGGTGAAACCGGCTTTCAGGCTCTTCTCGTGAATGAACTGCTCAGTCTCGCCAACGCTAAAAGGAGCTAACATGACCTGCTCGAATATATTGCAGAAACCGCTTGTTTCACCCTCCCTCCCTACCACTTCATAGAGCGGCTTCTTGCTGGTAACCACCAGGACAAAGTCTGCTACCTGGGCCAGAGCACGCAGGCCATGATAAAAGTCGAACCCGAACTCCTGGCTATCCCTGGTGAAGCTTTCGAACCTATCGATGCATAGTACAGGGATCAACCGCTTCACCGCCAGCGCTTCAATACCCTCTTGCAGATCGAGCAAGCCCGTACACCTGCCAGGAGCAGGGGCCCGGCCGAGTTGTTTTAGCGCCTCGGCGGCAAAGCCTGCCACCGTCCAGCAACTGGGCAGCATCGCATCAAGGTAACCGATATGAAAACGCGCTCCCAGCTCTTTATCAGCGGTCAGACGAAGATATTTTAAAAACCAGGTTTTGCCGATGCGGCGCGCACCCACAATGGAGGTGGAGGCTTTGTGATAGATGCGATCAAATGCTTTATGGCTTTCGCGGCGCCGGCCGTACAACTCTTCCGCGTTCAGAAGAGGCTCATTAAAGGGGAAGAGCGAACCTGGTCGCACCGGCTCCTCGTCTTCGCCCCCTTCACGAACCAGTCCCAATTCATGAGGGCTTTTGTCGAATAGCTCACAGAGCTTCTTACGAAAGTGCGGATGGGGAAAGACACCCCCGCTTTCCCAACGACTCACAGCCAGAGGCGTCGTCCCTAATTTCTCGGCCAGGTCGCTCTGTGTCCAGCCCCGGCTCTTGCGGGCCTCCCGCAAACGCTCATTGGCACTAATCACTTCTTCAGTTCTTTTCATAACAGGCCATCCTTACAGCACGCATTCCAACACACGCCATATACAAGGATATATATTCAGGTGCCAGGCCGCTCGAGGACTGAGCGAACTGGCGAGCGCGAGCGTGATACAGCACGCCTCTACAGAGGATGCCTCTACACAACATACTGGCACGCTCTGTCGTCTCTATCTACCTGTCAGGCCGAATAAGACATTGCTAGCTACAAATGATAAGTGATGTGATAACAATGATATTGTAACATGAATAGCCCCAAGTGTATACTACTTGTAACGGTGATAGTTTCTATCATCCTCGTAAAAATGGTGAGGCAGGCGCGGGCAGGCGTGTGAGTTGATATGGCGGTTGGGTGTAGGAGCCATGAACCGCGCAGGTCGCACCATTTTTTATTAGTACATATTTCTATCCGTCAGGAAAGCGCAGGAGCATTGCCTTTCATGCCAAGCCCATCCTGGAATGATCCCGCTTCCGGTGACCTGGGACCTCAACAGGACTTATATACCAGGCCGGACGCTGAGAGCGGATACGCGCGTTCTCGCGGCAGGGAGCAAGACCCGCCCAGGATTCCGCGCGGCCTTGGGATACTGGGTGGCTCTTACATTACCAGCGCTCCCGCGGCCGCCCTGGGGTTTTTCCTGGGAGGGATGACGGGTCTGGGCATTGCTATAGCCGGCAATACGCTCTTCTGGCTGCTGGTAGCATTGCGCTGGCGTAAGTGCTACCTGCTTAGATAGATAAGTCAATATTCACGGATTTAGTCGGGTAGGAGAGTGGAGGGTAGGTTTTATGAATGAGACATATCACAAGCCACATTTCGGCAATCCTGGCACACGACCGGCCGCGCCAGGGCAACTGGCCACAAGATTTGCACTGGCACAGCTCCCGAAGCATCAATCCCAATATACAGTTACGATAGAAAAGGCCCATCATACATTTCCGGTGCGAAAAGAAAAGCTGCACGATCTCTTCCCTGGGTCTGGGGGGAGATGAGGTCGTAGCGGGTCCCGAGTTGGCACACTTCCCCCTTTTGTCCAAATAGATAGCTCGTGGCAGGCTATGACGACTTTCTTCTTTGGTGAGTTGGATCAAGATCCGTCTTTGGTATGCTGAGTCATCAATTACCTTTGCCTATCTTGTATTTTCTGGCGTTTCGTGACACACTACTAACAGAAATTTTGTGAATAGTGAGGAGCGTATACTGCTTATGGCAACATTACGAGAGATGAGAGAGGAAACAAACTTATCAGTTTCTGATCTAGCGAAGCGCGCAGAAGTTGATTATAAAACTGTAAAGAAAGCCGACGAGGGTAGTGGTTCAATACATAGATTTAAAGCTCTTGCCCTATTAAAAGTCATTAACCAGGAATTAGGAACAGAGTATGGGCTTGAGGATGTCGATGGTTTAACGCTTCACTAGTTACCAGAGAAAAGCAGGCTGTCAAAGTTCCTTAGTACTATCAGGCCGTTGGCTTGACCGGGAGATGCTGCGCGGGACTATACTTTTATAGTTAGATAGATGTCACCCTAGAGTAAGGAAGCGCTGGCGCATGGGTAAGAAAGCCTGCTATGTTATTGGGCTACTGATCATCATACTTCTCAGTGGATGCGGGTCCCAGCAGGGGCAACAGGGCAGTCATCCAGGGCAGTCTTTCGCGCGCAACACGCCGGGTGTGACACAGCCGCCAATGCTCCCCGTTTCCATTGCGATTAACGCCCACAAGTCGGCGACGGCCACCCCGACGCCTGCGACAACGCCGGCCACGCATACGCATATTCCGGCGCTCGCGGCTCCCACCGATATCCAGCGAACCGGGGTAGGGCCTGCTCCCTATGGTTCACCTCCACCCCTCACCTCTGAAGAGATCCAGTTGACGCAACAGATCTTCCTGCTAATGAACCGCGATCGGGCTGTGCGGGGACTGCCGCCGTTTATCTGGAACGCGACGCTTTCAGGGGGCGCACGCCTGCATAGCTGGAACATGGTTCACTGCGGCTTCAGCCATACCTGCCCAAACGGAGAGAACCAGTGTACGCGTATTGCCAATGAGGGCTTTGCCGGCTACAGCGACTGCGGCGAGAATATCGCCCTGGCGGGTCCCTACCCAACAGCCTGGCAAGGTACCTATAAGATACAGGAAGGCATGATCAACGAGCCGCCGACAGGCTGGCATCGCATCCAACTGACGAGCACGAGACTGCACCGCGTTGGTGTTGGCGTCTTCGTCGATTCCAAGGGCTGGGTCTGGTTCACCGAGGACCTGGTAAGCTAGAACCTGCCGTGTCCGTAGGGCGTGGCTTGCCCATTGACTCCAAAACATTCGTTGAAGGTGATGGCATCATTCCCCGTACGCGATATAGCGCGTCCCTACGATAGACGAAAGCGCCTGGTCAACGAATTTGTTGGAGCAGGTGGGCAAGCCATCGCCTCTACGCAGACTCTCCTCATTGAAATCACATCTACGACATCCACATGCACTTATGAATAGTTCTTGTTTCACCAGCCCTACCAACTCAGGATAGAGGCTATCCCGTACATAGAAGAGACAAATGCGGGGAACAATTCTGAGTCATGGCTTGTTCTTGTAGGTGAAGGGTAACGTATACTGATAAGTTTTTTCATATAAGGAGAATACCATGAGCGATCTCGATCTTAAAAATCAGCCTGAGTCATACTGGAAGGAAAAGCTGACTCCTGAACAGTACCAGGTCTGTCGCCAGAAGGGGACGGAGCGCCCTTTTAGCGGAGCATTGTACAACAACCACGAGAAAGGCATGTACCAGTGTGTGGCCTGCGGCCAACCGCTGTTCTCCTCGGATGCCAAGTTTGAATCGGGAACGGGCTGGCCCAGCTTTGATGATCCCGTCAACCGGCAACATGTCGAGTTGCACGAGGACCGCTCGCTGTTCATGAAGCGAACGGAAGTGGACTGCCGCAACTGCGGCGCGCACCTGGGACATGTCTTCGATGACGGTCCAAGAGAGACCACCGGGCTACGTTACTGTATCAATTCCGTGGCTCTGGCCTTTCAGCCAGAGGAAAAGAGGTAAGACATGGCCCAGTTTGATACTGCCACCATTGCTGGCGGATGCTTCTGGTGTACAGAGGCAGTGTTCAAAAGGCTCAAAGGAGTGACAGCAGTCGTATCAGGATACGCGGCATCGCAGGTAGCCAATCCTTCCTACCAAGCGGTTTGTTCGGGCAAGACAGGCGCCGCCGAAGGTATTCAGATTACATACGACCCGTCTGTGATCTCCTACGAGAAGCTGCTTGAGATTTTCTGGCATATGCATGATCCGACCACGTTGAACCGCCAGGGGAACGACAGTGGCACACAATATCGCTCGGCCATTTTCTATCACAATGATGAGCAGAAGCGCACAGCTCTGGCGTCGAAAGAAACGTTAGAAAAATCAGGCGCCTATAAAAAGCCTGTAGTGACTGAAATTGTGCCTTTCACCAACTTCTACCCGGCCGAAGACTATCACAAAGATTACTATGACAGCAATCGCTACCAACCTTATTGTATGTTTGTGATAGACCCCAAGGTCCAGAAGTTATTAAAAGAATACCGCAGCGAGGTCAAAGAAAAGTAGGCATAGCTGACCGTGCTCATCCAGAGCCGACGGTAGAGATGCTATCCCTACCCACCAGAGAGGTATAAACGACCAGCCGGTATTGAGTCTGTTGCTGACTGATAATCCATTCGCCCGCGCAGGTAATCAAGTTGAGAAAGTTGCCGCTCTGGTTGCCGAAGATCTGCTGAAGCGGGGCCTCCTGGGGTAGGTAGAGCACGACGCCTGTGACGCGGAAGTGGTAGCGTCTCCCCTGGGCATCGATCACGAAGACATCGTTGCCAACACGCAGGTCGCGCAGGTGCCAGAATACCGCCGGGAGCCTGCCTGGACGATCGAGGTGTCCATCGATGACGGCGCTACCGCGTTCGCCGGGGCGTGGACCATCCTGGTACCACCCGGTATCGACCCAGGGGCTGCGTTTCGGGACCGCCAGGTCTCCGCTCACAGTGATGCCCACATCCTCAACGGGAGCATTGACTTTGATGGCGGGAATGAGCAGGCGGACAGGGACCGCCTGCGTACTTGCGCTCGGGAGCACTGTTGCCGGGGGCGTGTGCTGTGCGGCTGGCGACGGGATCGGCGGCGCTGTTTTAGCCCCTGGCTGTCCACAGCTACTCAGCATCAACAGCAACAAAAGCGCAATATAAGAGCAGAAGGGCTTCACCGAACGCATACCTTATAGACCACTTTCTTCTTCACAGGTACATCCGCGTAGTGCTCTGTCAAAGTTCATTCGACACGTGAGTCGCCCCCCCACCCGCGTAGGGATCCGGCTTGCCGCATCCGTGGGGGCGGCCTCGCTTGCGAGGGCGGGAGAGACCTGCCAGGCCCAAGGACCTGCCACACGGATGCGGCAAACCGGATCCCTACGCGCGATAGGCAAGCGCTCCCTATTCCCGTCGAATGAACTTTGACAGAGCACTACGCATCTGCCTCTTCCTACAAATGTAGCTTATTTGTGAGCAGGCACTTTTTCATGAGCAACCACCCTGGCCTTCTGACGAGCTACGACGCCAACGCCAAGCAAGCATAGCGCAAGTGCGACGGGCAGCCAGGGACTCAGAGGCAACGTACCCTGTGCTGGTGCCAGCGGTGCAGGACTGGCATTGGGGTCACTGCCGGTCTGGGGCAGGCCGGGTATACCAGGCTCCTGCGAGGATATAAACTGAAACTGCGGAGTGCCGTTGAAGACACCTACCACGAATATGCTCGTAACCGTATTGGCTTTTAGTGACACCGCGTAAGACTGGACCGCGCGGGGTTGGGCTATGCTTACATTGAATGTATAGGACCCCTCGTGAAGCGTTGCATAGCTACTGGCTTGCTGATAGGAGATCCCACTTATAAGAGTACTTCCGTTTAACTCGAGATCTACCCCACCGGTACCCGGAGAAAGATGGTACAGGCGCACCTTTGACTTGCCCGTAGCGAGCCGGTTATTATCAATGAAGACCTCCAGCTTAAAGCCGCTGGACTCCCTACCCAACGCGGCTACCGTGTAGGCAACACCCGGCTGGACCGAGAGGACCTGAGAGATCATGGACGAGCTGGGGTCTTTTCCAATCAACGCAACCTGAACTCTATGCGGGCCGGGCGGAATGCTGAGGTAGTGCGTAACGGTGCCAAACTGAAAATTGCTGAGCGCTTTGACACCATCCAGGAAGACATCGGCCGTGCCGACATCAGGAGAAGCATGCATGACACGCACAAACGCCGGGGTCTCAGCCGAGGCCGAGGGCGTTGCTACACTCGGGAAAGCCACGAGGACAAGCGCAGTAAGAATGATCGATAGACAGTGCAGGACAAGGGCCAGAGAGGGTTTTCGTTTCATAAGCTAACCTCCTTCTAACAACTTCATTTAACATCTCCCCACTAGCTATAACGTATCAAAACGCCGATAGTAAACAGAAATATATGAATACGAAGCAGGGCTTCGCAAAAGTCGGCCAACTACAGGATCTTAATTTGAGTAGAATTTGGGTAGAAGCGAATCATATAGTAGACTTGTATAATAGCGGTCTCTCTGTTTATAATAGAGGTATACTCTGGAGATTAGCAAAGTTATCGAGGTGGGACGTGCAAAGGATGCAGACTATCCTTCCCATTGGAGCCACCATACAAGCCCCCGATGGAAGCCGTTACAGAACCGAGGCCCATCTTGGCGCAGGTGGTTTTGGAGCCATTTACCTGGTGAGGAAGACGCGTCAGCAGGGCGGGTTATTCGCGCTCAAAGAGGTATTCTGCTTCACCCAACGGGAGCGGGACCGCGTCATTTTTGAGGGTGAGATCCTCAAAAGGCTGAACCATGAGGCATTACCGCGTGTCTATCATGTCTTTGACGATGAAGAACATACCCGCGTCTATCTGCTCATGGATTATATCAAGGGAGCAGACCTGGAACTGCTGCGCCGGCAGCAGGAAGAGAAACGCATTCCGCTGTCACGCGTTCTGGTCATCATGACCCCCATCATCGGCGCGATCAGCTACATGCATAGTCAGAGGCCGCCTATTATCCACCGGGATATTAAGCCCTCAAACATCATTGTACCGGCGGTGAGCGATGGAGGGGTGCTGGTTGATTTTGGCCTCGCCAAGGTCTATGTACTGGAGGGGGCAACGACGACGCTTCGCCACGGCACCCCTGGATACGCGGCGCTTGAGCAATACGGAGGGAGAACGAATCCACGCACCGACATCTATGGGCTGGGCGCAACCCTCTACACCCTTCTGACAGGCACCACTCCCACCGATGCCATCGATCGCATCATGCCTGAACTGGAAACCGACCCGCTGATGCCTGTCCACCTGCGTGTGCCATCCGTTCCCAGAACGGTGTCCGAAGATATTCAGCGTGCCATGGCTATCAGCAGCCAGGAACGCTTCTCTACCGTCCAGGAATTCTGGCGCACGCTCTATGCTCACGCGACACAGCAAGACCGCCCTATAGAAACTGAGACCACGGCACCCCTTGCATCGAATGCTGTAGATGCGGCGGAAATTCTGCCGGTAGTCACGGCAACAACGGCAGTAGCCGAGCACACACGAATATCGTCTATCGAGGTAGCGCCGGCAGCAGATTCTGAATTCGAGCGCATCCCCTCCCCCAGATTGGCGCCGGTAGAGGTCTCACAACCCGTACAGATAGATACGATGGTATCTCAGTCTCGTCGCAGAAAACGCGGCATTTTCCCGCTGCTGCTGGTAGCGTTGCTACTCATCATTGGCCTCAGCCTCAGCGCGGGCCTATCGAAATTCTGGTCATGGCCGTTGCCTAACGCGGTCCCTACCCCGCATATAGTACACACAGCGCGGACGCCTGCGCACGCGGTCCCGACAGCCGCGGCCCAGCCCTGTGCAGTAGGGGCAGCAGTTCCTCAGGCCCCTGGATCTCCTTATGCACTTCTCCAAACCTGTTATGTGGGTTTAATTCACAGTCTTAGAGCAGATCACACAGCCTTGATCCTTTCAAATATCCAGCAACATGGGCCTCAGATCAGCGGCTACTACGCCGGCCTAGGTTTCAATGGTCCTTTCACAGGCACAATCGATACCCACGCGCACCTCCAGTTCACGGGGACAATTTATGGAGGGACGGAAACTATCGCCTTCGAAGGAAATATCCAATTGGGGGGAAGATTGGTGGGAAGCTACACTATCTTAAATCAGGGGAAGTCCACCGGTGAGACCGGTCTCTGGTCGGCCGAGCCTCCCGATATGCTCAAGAACACGACAGCAACCCCGCAGGGAACACCTTAGGGGAAGTCGTATTGGAACAGGGCACCCGCGAAGAAATGCCCTGTTCCAATACGACAGATGGCGATGCCTCTTCCCGCGTAGGGATTCGGCTTGCCGCATCCGGTGGCTGCGAGGAGGCACACAGGCACCCCAAGGGATGCCTCACACGGATGGGGGCCATCTCACCCGTGCCATGAACCTTGACAGAGTACTACCCTGGTCGAAGGGCTATGAGGTTGGTGCCGGTCCGGTGAGGTCCTCAGGTGGGCGGAAATCACCGGGTTGCTGTGGGTAGCGGGAGACGCCCGCGCCTGGCCCAAGCGCTTCGAGCGGAAGATCGAGTTGGCTGGCTTTGCGTTCGAGAGCCAGGCTAACCAGGTCGATGGCGCTATCCAGGTCGAGAACCCCGGTATTCACGATAAGATCGTACAGGTGAGCATCGTCTAAGGACCTATGATACTCGGCTTGCAGGTAGCGCATGCGATCGCGATCTTTGAACTGGATGCGGGCCTGCGCGTCTTCCTGGCTCAGCCCCTCGCGGCGCATCGCGTATGTGATGCGAGCCTCCAGGGGAGCTACGACGCGCAGGTGGAACACATCGCGGCGGCCCTGGAGAATCATTTGCCCGCCACGGCCCACAATCACAGCATGTCCGCGCGCAACGGCGGCCTCGACAACCCTGGTGAGCGCCTTGTGATAGGTCTGTTCGCTGGTGACCAACAGAGGCACAGGGGTAACAGCGAGCATCGCCGGGTCCACCCCCTGCATACTAATAAGAATGCGTTCGAGCAGGCTCTGAGTATATTCATCATGCGCCGCCGCCTCCGCTTCAGTCACGCCCAGATCCCTGGCCACACGCACAACCACCTCGTGGTCAATCAACTGCCAGTTCAGGCGCCGGGCCAGGCGAACCGCGATCTCACCGCCCCCGCTGCCATATTCACGCGAGATGGTAATGGCGCGCATATCCGCGCTGGTTCGTTGTTGTACTTGCATCGTTCTGAACTCTCCTTTCCGTGCTTGTATACTTTTTACCAGTGTACAAAGGGATCATTGGACATGTCAATGCAGCAAGATCGTGCGTGTCCCGGTTCGCGTAGGCCTACATGGGCGAGGCAAGCCATCGCCCCTACGCGAACCGGGACACGGCCAGAGGAGAATCGCAGCCCTGGTCTGGGGATGCGCTGACACGCGTTCCTATATTGCCCGACTCTAGCGCATACGTTATAATGAGGCAATAATTTATACTGTCCAACACGTATATATCGGGGAGAGAGTGCGCAAGGAGTGTCTCCGGCCGGTAGGAGAAGACTGCCGCTGGCCTGACCTGGAAAGGATTTGTGATGGAGTTCTGTGGCCACTGTGGCTACCTGCTGCCCCCTGATCGCACGACCTGCCCCCGTTGTGGCAGGCCAGTGGAGATGGGACAGCAGCGCGAGGATGCGCATCTCTATGATGCCACGATTGCTTCGGCCTGGAGCTTGCCGGCGAAAGCGCCAGACGCGATGCCGCTCCCTGAGCAGCAGAAGCTCGTCTTACACCCCGATGACAGCGAGTATGGCTATGGAGCCGGCGGACAGATCGCCAGCGATCCTACGAACAGGGTAGATGCGCGGTCGTATGTACCGCCCAATCCCCCGACACCGAACGTGAGCACGCCCTATCCCGGATTTATCCAGCCAGGCAGCATAGGATATGCCCCGGTCAGCGGGCAGTTTGAGACTGAACCGGGAAGACGTGGCGGCAGGGGGCGCGCCGGGCTGCTGGTCTTCATCCTGCTCATCCTGCTTCTCTTGCTGGCATCCGCCGTCACACTCACTTTACAATATACAGGCGTAATCAATCTGCCGCTCCCACTGCCCCGGCCGCCGGTCGTGTCTACGCCCCCCCCCAACCTCACACCCTCCCAGCAGGCACAGGCAGTTATACAACAATATTACGCCGATATCAATCACAAAGACTACCAGGGCGCCTACAATCTGTGGTGGCACAGTTCCTTCTCATATGCTACCTTTGCCAACGGCTACGCCCACACCCAGCATGATGATATTACGATTGATAGCCTGACGCCGCTTCCCGATGGCACGGTCCAGGTCAATATTACGATCAACGCCACCGAAGATGGACCCACAGGAGCGAGCCCAGTGCATAGTGTCTACCAGGGCAGCTATGTCATCGGACAGGAAGGGAGCGCCTGGAAGTTCCTCAGTGGCACCTTCCACAAGGTCGGGTAGCCGGCAGGGGTGGACCTGCTAAAAAACATTTCTCACCGGTGGGTAGAATAAAAAGAGAGAAGCGTTGTGGATGAAGATAGGGAAGCGCTACCATGCCGGTTACTGGAACTACGCAGGTACAGCAATACAAAACCGAGACTATCACAGACGAAATACGCCCGCCACTGCTGCCTTCACGCCGGCGGCGAGCGTGGAGGCACCGGCCGCTCTTCTGGCTGGGTACGGCACTGGCCCTCATCGTCCTGCTCCATGCCCTGGCGGCAACCCACCCGGCCGATCCTACGGTCGTGCCGCTGGACTGCACCGGCCTGATCCACACCACCGACTATGCGCAGTTGTTGCATCTGAAACCGGGCCTGCAGGAGCTAGAGGCCGTCGAATCCGTCAGCCAGCTTACGGGTGGGCAGCCAGCGGCGCTGGTCGAGGTCGGCAACGTTGCGGGCCGGCCCTCGCTCGATATGTATATTTATGGGTGTGCCACACGGGGAGCAGGCCCGCAGCTCCAGCCGCTCTTCGTCGAGCGCGGCCTTATCGATGGTACCGTGACCATCAGCCAGGCAAACACGCTGATCACCAGTGAGCTTGACCAGGCGCTCCTCCCCCAGGCACGTGCCACGCTACAGCCGATGCAGCAGAGCATCTATCGCGAGTATGTCTGGCACAAAGGGACATTCATCCAGGTAGCTTTTCCAGGGATGTACCCGGTCGCCAGCCGTGGCGAGGCGGAACTCCTGCAACAGCAATCCGACGACGGGCAGGCGCTCCCCTGGAGCGACCCGCGTGTCACCGCCCAGCAGATGGCCCAGGATATCTTCAAGTGGAGCAACGGCGATATCCAGGAGACGCTGCTGAGCACCGACGGCATCAGCGCCCAGGTATCGCTTGTCCATCAGAATCCGCACCTGGAGGTCACCGTCTCGCTGTCGCGTCTTATCCAGCGCGATACCACCGGCCTGTGGTTTGTCACGGACGCGCGCAGCGCCGGCATCGGCCTCGACCAGGTACACCTGTTGCCTCCGGTCCCTTCGCCGCTGGTATTTGAAGGGACAGGTGTGCTGGCCGATGGACAGGCCACGGCCATACTCTTCGACCACACGCTCACGCCGCTGCCCACGCTCAACAGCGCGGTCCTGAATATCGATACCAATGGCACGTTTACGGGTGCGCTACCCTACGCGGGCAGCACGCCAGATCAGCAGGGCTTGCTGCTGGTGCAGACATTGCCCATAAAGAATACGACGGAGACAGGACGTGTGCTGCTGGCGAGCGTGATGCTGGGATAAATGCTTCCCGCCACCCTGCAAAAACCTGCCCCTGCGAAACACCATCACTCCTACGCGGATCGAGGAATTGTGGGGATGAAATGAGGCCAGAAACGTGCTACAATGCTCCTATGAACGAACTCACACATCAAATCGAGCGCCTGCAATGGCGCGTGCATGAAACTATGGTGCGTCTTTGACGTGGAAAACAAAGCGCAGCAGGTACAACAACTTGAGACAGAGAGCATGGAGGAGGGCTTCTGGGCCGATAATCGGCGGGCGCAGACCCACATGCAGCGGCTGAACGCGCTGCGCGAGGAGGTCTCCACCTGGGAGGGCATCGACGCGCAACTCACAGACCTGCTCGGCCTGGCACAGTTGCTAGAGGAACAGCCGGACGAAGAACTACAGGCAGAGGTCGCGCAATCTGTTGAAGCAATCGAGCAGGAGGTCGAGAAGCTGCAATTCGCTCTGATGCTGAGCGGGGAGCACGATCAACGCAACGCCATCATCGGTATTCACGCGGGCAGCGGGGGAGTCGATGCGCAGGATTGGGCCGAAAGGCTGCTGCGTATGTACCTGCGCTGGGCGGAGCAACACAAATTCCGCGCCGATATCTATGACTACAACGAGGGTGAAGAGGCGGGCATAAAAAGCGCCACCATCGAGATCACCGGGCGTTATGCCTATGGCTACCTGCGCTCCGAGATCGGCACCCATCGCCTGATCCGGCTCTCGCCCTTCGACGCGGCGCACCGGCGCCATACCTCCTTCGCCAAGATTGAGGTCATGCCCGATATCGAGGACACCATCGAGATCACCATTCGCCCCGAAGACCTGGAGATAGATACGTACCGCGCAACGGGGGCCGGGGGCCAGCATGTCAACAAAACCGACTCGGCGGTGCGCATTCGCCATATCGCCTCGGGGATTGTGGTCACCTGCCAGAATGAGCGCTCGCAGATGCAGAACCGCGAGGTGGCAATGAAGATTCTGAAGGTGCGCCTCTACGAGCGCGAATACAAGAAACACGAAGAGGAGATGGCAAAGCTGAAGGGCGAGTTTGTGCAGGCCGATTTTGGCACGCAGATCCGCTCAGTGATCGTCCACCCCTACACCATCGTCAAAGATCACCGCACAAACCACGAATCAAGCGATACCGAGGGCTACCTGGCGGGCGATGTCGATCCGTTTATCCACGCCTACCTCGCGCAGATGGCCGGCGGCGTAGCGAGCGAGGCCGTGTAGAGGCACGGTTGACCAACCTCAATGAAGGGATCGCCCGTAGCGCATCTCAAGGATGGTGCGTTCGCGCGGGTTCAAAACATCCATCGCCAGTTGGATATGGTCGCGCAACTGCTGCTGCGAGACCTGGTCCACAGGCATCATAGTGGGATCTTCCAGGGTATCGGCGAGGTGGTATTGCTCGTCATCGGAGACTGGAGCATCGAGCGAAACGGGCTGTTCGGAGACGCTCAACAGTTCGACGATGCGCTCCTTGGGGAGGCCCACTTCGAGGCCTAACTGTTCGGGGAGTGGCTCTATGCCCTCTTCCTGGTAAATACGGCGAGAGATGCGCTTGATCTTGTAGATAAGTTCTACCACGTGAACCGGGATATGGATGGTGCGGGAATGCTCGGCGATGGCCCGGCTGATGGCCTGACGAATCCACCAGGTGGCGTAGGTGCTGAAGCGAAAGCCACGCTTGTAGTCAAATTTCTGCGCGGCCCGCATCAGGCCAATGTTGCCCTCCTGGATCATATCGAGCAACGGTAGACCCTGATTGGTGTAGCGCTTGGCGATGCTCACAACGAGACGCAGGTTGGCCTCGATCAGCTTCTGGCGGGCGCGCAGATCGCCGCGAGAGACACGTTCAGCCAGCATCAATTCCTGCTCTCCTGTTAAAAGGGGATACGAGCCGATCTCCTTGAGATAGAGCTTTACCGTATCATCAATGGCCCCGCGCTCATCACGTACCTCTTCCTCACATTCATCCTGCTCCAGATTATCGTAATCGTCTTCCAGTTCCAGCGCTGGAAATATTTCACTGCTTCCATGAGAACCCTTTTTCCGCGGCCAGGCCTTTTTTCCCAGCAGCGCAGAGACATCGCTGCTCACATGGTCAACGATGTAGCTTGCTTCCGTTCCTCTCACTCCCATTGCCGACATTCCTTCTTCCTTCCTTCACGCCCTATAGTGGATGCTCCAGTACATGCAAGCACGGCTAGCCAGGCCGTTGACACCACGCGTCCCATCAGGAAGGCGGCGAGGATCATCCGGCAAGACACAGCAAAGCCAGCAGCCTACCAAAACAGCTACTTCAGTCGCACAAAAACAGCAGGTATAAGACAGACTCCCACTGGGGGGGAATCACCATCAGGGTTAGAAATGCTCTCCCACAGGCTTACATTGCAATAATCATGCCAAAGAGTATAAAAAGCGCCCTATATCGATATGTATCATTGCCGCGAGAGAAGAAGGCACTACCCTTATCGGCATAACGGTCATGATCTGAAGTATTTTTAGAAAAAAATACCTGCTTCTTGCTTTCGAAACAGAGGCTATGTACTTGCCTGATAGAGCGATAGAAAGTGGGAATCTATTCACATGGCTGGGGATTTTTACGCAGTACGATTGGTATAGAGCCATGTGAGGCGTATTGAGGTCAGAGATTTGTTCTTGCTGGTATGCTAGGAATGTAGCGCAGGCATGCGAGCTGCGAAAGGGGTGGAGGGCCGCCACTCTAGCCCCCCGATTGTCTTTGTTGTGGTAAAGAATTGTGTGGTACGAATAGATATGCTATAATGAGCACGACACCTTGATAGTGCGGACAGGGGTACGGCTTCATGGGACGGAGCCGGGGGCGAGGGTGAGGCATAGTAGGCGGACAAGATCCGTCATTTCCACAGTCTCGTCCACGCTGTGCGTGCTGGCATGGGATGCATAGATCCAAACAAAGGAAGGCCTCAAGCTCACCTATTAGGGGTAGGTTTCCGAGAGGAAGGAGCAATGCCAGGTTCTCTCCGGGGCATGGGAAGCGCGGAAAGGTCGCGAACCAGGTCTGGTATGGGAGGAGCGCGGCATCTCCGGCCACGTGCGGTCGCGATCGCGAGTGGGGGGTGTTCTCCTCCGCGCCCGCTCAAGTTTTGTGGCAACGTAGTGTGCCAGCCTGCAAGATGCATGGGTTCTGGTGGGGGAGGGAGGGGATCAGCTAGCTGGTATACTTTAGCGTACACAAAGTGTCACACAAGAGGCAAAATGTGGTATGATAGCGGCGGCATGGACTATGTATGATTGCTGTGGGGACGCGGATGCAGAGGCGGAGGCTCCCCCTCGGCTAACTTCTTCGCCGGGCCTCGCCTGGTTGACCGGGTAGGCAGGCGAATACTATCCTCCAGAGAGAAGGAAGGAGGCGATTTCGTGGAAAACGCATTTCCTCGGTGTCGCAAGTGTAGTGAAGGTGATCTGGTTCCGCTTTCGGATTTCGGCAGCCAGGGAGCTTCCATCGAGTACAAGGCCTGGGTCTGTACCAATCCCTCTTGCCTGTACAACATTAAGATCCGTAACGGAGACATCATCATTAACGAACCTATCAGCGATGGGTCGCTCCATACGTATCGCAGCAGCCGCTCATAAGCTTGTAGTTTACCGGTGTAACTGGTAAACTACGGGGTATGGACCCGGTGAGGCTGCATACGCATGGTCAATCGAGAGAGAGGGCAGAAGGCAGAACCTTTCCTTTTTCCTTGGGCCTTTTCTCTTCCTTACTAGTAGAGCGGGGCATCTCACGGCGAGCAATTACGTGGGACGGCCCTCTCTGCATTAGTTCAGGGTATCAGGCGACCAGTATGGCGCAAACCAATTGTATTTCAGGGACATGCTTAGCAAATAGAACCGCACATTGTGATAGCAATAGATAGATAAGAGTATGAGAAACGGCGCAATACGTCGAAGGAGTCAATGCTGGCGTGCTCAATAGATTTTTTGGGCAGAGGCCTAAGGACGAAACGCAACCCGCAGACCCGGTGGGAGCACCAGAGAACATAGGAGCGGATGCCATGGCAGAGCAGCAGCGCTTTAATCCTTTTAAAGCCAGCCTGAGCCGCACCCGGCAGCTTTTCAACCGCATTGCTGGTACGGAGGCGGAGACAGAGACACAGGCCCAGGCTGCCAGGCAAGCAGAACCCGTTCCCGTTCCCGTTCCTGTGACCGAAGAGTTCTGGGATACCCTGGAAGAGACGCTGATCGGCGCGGATGTGGGAGCCAGCACGACGACCTGGCTGATGGAACACCTGCGCGCGCGCGCCACCCAGGAGAATCTGTCTACCGTCGCTCAAGTGCGGCGCGCGCTCCAGGAGGAGTTGGTGAAGCTGCTTGGGAAACCATCAGGCATCCGCTATGCGAAGCAATCCCCGCTCACCGTGATCCTCATCATCGGGGTCAACGGGTCAGGCAAGACCACCAGTATCGCGAAGATGGCCTATCGTCTCAAGCAAGAGGGACATAGCGTGATCCTGGCGGCGGCCGACACATTCCGCGCAGGGGCCATCGAGCAGTTGAAGGTCTGGGGCGAGCGCATAGAGGTACCCGTCATCAGCCAGAATCAGGGATCTGACCCTGGCGCAGTAGTCTACGACGCCATCCAGGCGGCGGTGAGCCGGGGCAGCGATGTGCTGATCGTGGATACCGCGGGCCGGCTGCATACCAAGTATAACCTTATGGAAGAGCTAAAGAAGATCAACAAAATCATCCAGAAGCTCTTGCCCGATGGGCCTCACGAGCTATTGATGGTCGTCGATGCAACGACCGGCCAGAATGCGCTGATGCAGGCGCGCAAATTCGCCGAGGACATCGGCCTGACCGGAGTGATTATCACCAAGCTGGATAGCACCGCCAGGGGCGGTTTTGCCTTTGCCGTCACCGATGACCTGGACGTGCCGATTAAATTCGCCGGGACAGGTGAAAAGGTGGGAGATCTCGCGCCTTTTGATCCGCAGAGTTTTGTGGCCGCGCTCTTTGCGCAAGACTGACGAGGGAGTGTTTTCATGGTCAAAGAAGCTACTAACTCATCATCAGCTCAGGAGTTCTCAGGCGCTCAGGAGAGACCAGGTCCGCCGGTAACGGAAAACCTGATGGTCAAATGTCCCAAGTGCAAGGAACTCTTGTACGGGCGCGACTGGCAAAAGAACCTGAAGGTGTGCGCACGCTGTGGCTATCACTTCAAACTGTCCGCGCACGAGCGCATCACCCTGCTGGTAGATCCTGGTAGTTTCGTCGAAATGGACGCGGATATTATTTCGGTTGACCCGCTGCACTTCGTGAGCCGGTCGCAGGCCTATGCTGCCAAACTTGAGGACGAGCGCAAGAACGTCGGCATGAACGAGGGCGTGGTCAGCGGGCACGCGACGATTGAAGCCATGCCACTGGCGCTGGCGGTGATGGACTTCCGTTTCATCGGTGGCAGCATGGGTTCCGCCGTTGGCGAGAAGGTGACCCGCACCATTGAGCTGGGCATCGAGCGGCACATGCCTGTCCTGATCGCCTCCACCTCCGGCGGCGCGCGCATGCAAGAGGGGCTGTACTCACTGATGCAGATGGCCAAGACCTCCGCCGCGCTGGCGAAGCTGGGCGAGGTGCAGCAACCCTTCTTCAGCCTGATCACCGACCCGACAACCGGCGGTGTGACTGCCAGCTTCGCGATGCTCGGTGATGTGATCATCGCCGAGCCGGGGGCGCTGATCGCCTTCGCGGGGCCGCGTGTGATCGAACAATTTATGCATGTGAAGCTCCCCGAGGGTACTGTGAACTCCGAGTTCGCGCTCTATCATGGCATGATCGATGTGGTCGTGCATCGACGCGACCTGCGGCCGACCCTTATCCGCCTGCTCCGTTTATATGCACCGGACGCTGGCAAGAGCGTGAGCACGAGTACGGCGACACTGCAAACCGCGAATGTGCAGTCCCACATGACAGACTGAAGGGGAGGACACAAGGGAATGGCCTACGATCTGGAATTTGAGAAGCCGCTGGCCGAGCTTGAGAAAAGGATCATCGCCTTACAGCGGAAAGGCGACCGCCTGAGACCGAATGAGCATACCCAGCTCCAGGAAACCGAACGCGAGCTCCAGCGCCGCACCGAGGAGATCTACCAAAACCTCACTGCCTGGCAGACCGTGCAGGTGGCGCGCCATAAAAATCGACCCTACAGCGCCGACTACATTCGCCTGATGTGCGATGATTTCTTCGAACTGCGGGGAGACCGCGCCTTCGGTGATGACCATGCGATCATGGCGGGTCCAGCCTCCCTGGATGGCACGACGGTGATGCTGGTCACGCACCAGAAGGGCCGCGATACCAAGGAGAAGCAGTTCCACAATTTCGGTATGTCGCACCCCGAAGGCTATCGCAAAGCTGTGCGCTTGATGGAGCAGGCTGAAAAGTTTGGCTTCCCGGTTATTTGCCTCATTGATACGCCGGCAGCTTTTCCCAGTTTAGCCGATGAAGAGCGTGGGCAGGGCAGAGCCATTGCCGCCAACCTGTATATCATGGCGCGCCTGCACGTGCCCATCATCGCCGCCGTGATCGGCGAAGGCGGCAGCGGTGGAGCGCTGGCCATCAGCGTCGCGGACCGCATTCTGATGCTTGAGAACAGCATCTACAGTGTGGCACCGCCGGAGGCCGCCGCCTCCATTCTCTGGCGTGACACGGCCTTCGCGCCCCAGGCCGCCGAAGCCATGCGCATCAGCGCCCGCGAACTCAAGGCACTCGGCCTGGTCGATGCGCTTATCCCAGAGCCGCTGGGAGGCGCCCACCGCAATCATAGTCTGGCCGCCGAAAATCTGAAAGCTGCGCTCAGCACGCACCTTGCCACCCTGAAAGAGGTTCCGGTCGATGCGCTGGTCGAGCAACGCTACCAGAAGTACCGTGTGATCGGAGAGTTCGGGCGCGCGGATTGACCAGGAAGGGCTACGGGCTATTGACTTTCGCGCGTGAATGCGCTACTATAGAGAGAACAGGCCGGTGTGGCGGAACGGTATACGCGCTTGTCTCAAAAACAAGTCCCGAACAGGGTTGAGGGTTCGAATCCCTCCACCGGCACCCAATCACTACTGCTCACAGTATGAGCTTACGGTTCAACTGGATAATCCACACCATCGAGGGGTAATCACTATTTTTTGACTTCTTCTGTTTAACTATCCGCTTGGGGGTCTTTCCAGCCTTCCAGCATCTCAATTTTAGCTTCAATACCAGCATGCTCTTTGAGCAAATACAAGAGGTTGCTACCACTCAAAAGTTCTAATGGTTTCCCATCCGCAAATTCAAAGGAAGCTTTTCCATACCCGCTCGTTGTCACCAATATGCCCTTTGAAGCCCCCTCATTTTGAACCGTGCCATACAGATCACGAACGGCGCTCACCCCAACCGTGTTTTTATACCGCTTCGCCTGGATAACAACCTTCCCTCCGAAGATAGGACGGGGATCGAAAGCGACACAATCGACCCCTCCATCACGTGAAGCCTGGGTTTGTCGTGCTTCTAAGCCCATCTTCTGAAATAGGTTGGTAATCAGTGACTCGAATTCCGAGGGCGTTAATTCCATCAGATTCGGACGTTGATCCAGGCCAGATAAGGCATCTATTTCTTCGATAAATCGTGGGTCTACCATGCTGAACTCTAACACTGGACGAACAGGCGTGAGTTCAGATGGATTCTTGGAGACAGAGGCATTGAGCACAGCCAGGCAAGTCTGAGGATCTACCTGACTCAGATTCAAACCAGTAAACACATCGCGGCTGGTACGCACAGTTACAAGACAGGTACGTGCAGTTTGACCTGTACCTTTATTGATACTGGCTACATAGCCATTGAAAACAACCATGTCCAGACACTTCATGCGGTCTGACCTGAAGAGTTCATGCAAGGTTCGCAAGGTGACCTGCGCAATGATCGAAGCGTACAACGATTTCTGTTGTGTCTGAGGTCGCAGTGTTTCTGTAACACTATCTTTCGCTTTAACGTATTTGTACGAACTGATACCAGAAACTACTTCAAACGAGGGCAGATCGTATTCAACAACCAGTTGTCTGGACTCTGGCACATAGGCCAGCTTCACTTTTTGCGGAAACCCATCGGGATACGAACTGGAAGCAAGAATCATCGTAAAATAATCGACAATGGCTTGAGGCAAAGCAGCCTGAAGATCCTGCTGAAAGGTATCTATCTCTGCATGCTGCGCGGCAATGCGCTGTTGCTCAGCGAGTACCTGATGATCATACTGAGCCTTCATGTGCATAAGGGCTTGCTGACGAGCAACTTCACGGGTGGCATGAATTCCGCAGTGCGTTTTATACGTTTCCTGGGCTCTCATTACAGCCTGTGCGTGCTTTTCTTTCGCACCGGGGAGGAGTTTCTGTATACCTGTAGGCTCTGGAGGCATATACATCTGCCACTGTGGAGGGGCTTCGGGTACACCGAGAGGCCCAGGATTGAATACCGGCAGATTAGGCGGTTGCTTTAACGATTGAATAGGAATAGCAGGGTCGTTGGCAAGGGCATCAAGCAGAAGATGCCTTTGCGCCTGAACCTGCTGTTCTAACTGCTCATTCTGAAGCGCTACCTGTGCCTGCCTTGACTCTGCATAAAGTCTTGTTCGTTCTTTTTGATCAGCATTTACCGCGCGTTCATAGTCTTTACGCGCCGTTTCAGCCGCGCGAGCAGCCTGCGTTTGCAGCTTTGCCTGCTCTCTTTGATACGTCGCTCGTCTTCTTTCCGATTCCCGTTGACTCTGTGCAAGAGCACGTACCAATCTACCGCGTCGTGCCATATCTCTTCCCTACCTTCAATCACCATATATCTGAGAATTTACTTGTAGAACCTCTTTGTCTCATCAATAGGCCTATAATCTAGAATGATAGCAGAGAATAGAAGAAAGCACAAGTAAAAATAAATGATAGCCGCTTTCTTTATGCATGCATACAATAGTAAAAGAGCTCGGATAAGCAGACAACAAAGGCTGTGAAAAATCCTTGCTATTCATGGCGGATGGATGGCGGATGGATGGCGGATGGATGGCAAAGTATTACAGGGCATACTACCGTGGAAGACGATAGCAAGCCATTGCGAGACATGGCGGAACTATAGGAGGCAGCCGTTCAAAGAAGGAAAGTGTTATTGGAAATGGATGAGGTCAGCCTCTGTATATTCACCTGGCTTGCGCTGTGAATTGAGCGATGCCACTGTGATGCGTGAAGTCAGCTCAAGATGATTAATGAAGCCATTGACAGGCAGCTAACTCTGCTGTATAATTCGATAGGTTGTTTAATAAATTGGATACTAAATTGCTTGCGATCCTATCAAATAGAGAGGGGGAGAGCACATGGAAATGGAGCAGAAGAATATCAAGCCGACAACACTAAGACTGATGCGGGCTCTGAGAGAGTTTCACAAGTCTGGCTGGCAGGAACGCTCAATCACAGGTTGTAAGCCGAGCGAAATTCGCGTGCTGTTTTGTGTCAAACATGGTATGAAGCCCGGTGCCAGCGCAATGAAGGTTTCGGAAATCAGCAAGCTGCTGGGCGTGACCTCGCCCACTGTAACCCAACTGCTGAAAGGCCTGGAAACGAATGGCTTCATCGAGCGGCAGCTCGATCCGCTGGATAGGCGGGTCGTGTATATCGCGCTGTCGGAGAAGGGCGAGACATTTACTCGGCAAGCGCTGGAGGCCTTTACGAGTTCGGTAGATGGCCTGGTTGAATACCTGGGGGAAGAAGAAAGCAAGCAACTGGCCGACCTTTTAGCGAAAGCATTTCGCTACTTCAGTGAACAAGAAGCTCGCTACTTTAACGAGAGTGAAACCGCCCTCCCTCACTTTCAGTAGAATGGAGATGAAAAAGGATGATTAAAATACTGCGGTTTTTAAAACCGTACCGTCTTTTTCTGGTGCTTGTCCTGGTGCTTGCCATCGGACAGGCCACGGCCAACCTGTACCTGCCAAACCTGATGGCAAATATCGTGGATAATGGCATTGTCAAAGGCGATACCGGCTACATCTGGCGAACTGGCGGTATCATGGTGCTGGTCACGATCGGAGGCACCCTCTGTGCCGTGGTGGGCATTTTCTTCTCGTCCCAGGCCGCGGTGGGGATGGGGAAAATTATCCGCGCTCAGATTTTCTACAAGGTCCAACGTTTTTCGCTGCATGAATTTGATACGGTGAGCACCGCCTCGCTCATCACCCGCACCACGAACGATACCACGCAGGTTCAGCAGGTGATGGTGATGATGTTGAATATGCTGATCACCGCCCCGATCACACTGGTTGTTGGCATTATTCTGGCTTTAAACCAGGATATTGGGCTGTCCTGGATTCTGGTGGCGATCATGCCGGTGCTTGTGATTATTATTCTTGTGTTGCTAAGCAAAGCTATTCCATTGTTCGCTACCATGCAGGTGAAGCTGGATAAACTGAACCTTATTCTGGATGAAGGCTTGACCGGCGTGCGCGTAGTGCGCGCCTTTGACCGCGTAAAGCACGAGGAGCAGCGCTTCGATGAGGCCAACCACGATGTGACGAACATCGCCATCAAAGTAAACCAGATGATGGCCTCGATGATGCCGGTGATGATGCTCATGATCAACCTCTCCAGTGTGGCGATCATCTGGTTCGGCAGTATCCGCGTCAATGACGGGAATTTGCAGGTGGGGGCGCTGTTCGCATTCTTGCAGTATGCCTTCCAGATCCTCTTTGCGCTCTTGATGATCTCTATGATGTTTGTCATGATCCCCCGTGCTGCGGCTTCTGCGACAAGAATTAACGAGGTACTGGCAATGGAGCCAGAAATCAACGATCCTGAAGAGGCGCAGGCGGCTGCTACGCTGCGAGGCTACGTCGAGTTCCAGGATGTGACATTTAGCTATCCTGGCGCCGAGGAGCCGGCTCTCTGCAACATTTCTTTCAGCGCCCGGCCTAGCGAGGTCACAGCGATCCTGGGGGGCACCGGCGCGGGCAAATCGACCCTGGTCAGCCTGATCCCGCGTTTTTACGATGTGGATAGCGGCCGGGTGCTGGTTGACGGCGTGGAGACGCGCGAAATGTCGCAGGAGCATTTGCGCGCGAAGATCGGTTTTGTGCCGCAGAAGGCCGTGCTGTTCACAGGGACGATCAACGAGAATCTGCGCTATGGCAAGGAAGATGCTTCCGACGATGAGATCAGGCACGCGGCTGATGTGGCGCAGGCCAGTGAATTCATTGTAAACATGCCTGATGGTTTCCATTCGCTGATTGCTCAGGGTGGAACAAACGTTTCGGGTGGCCAGAAGCAGCGTCTTTCGATCGCCCGTGCCCTGGTGAGGAAACCGGAAATTTACATATTCGATGATACGTTCTCGGCACTTGACTTTAAGACTGACGCCCAATTACGGGCGGCTCTCAAAGGGGAGACTCGCGAGTCTACCGTGTTGATTGTCGCGCAACGGGTCAGCACAGTGATAGATGCGGATCAGATTATTGTCCTGGAGGAGGGGCATGTTGTTGGTATCGGCACCCACCAGGAATTGATGAAAACCTGCGATGTCTATCGTGAAATAGTCTATTCACAGCTTTCGGCGACGGAACTTGCGGAGGAAATCGCATGAGTCAGAGTAGTAATGTACAGCGCGCAAATAACCAGGGTGGCGGGGGAGGCCCCATGGGCCGAGGCGGCTGGGGCGCAATGGGCAGGCCAGTGGAGAAACCGAAGGACTTCTGGGGAGCGCTCAGGAGACTGCTTCAGTACTTCCTGCCACAAAGGATCCGCCTGTCAATTGTGCTGGTGGCGGCCATCCTCGGTACGGTGTTCAATATCGTTGGCCCCAAAATCCTGGGCCTGGCGACGACCAAACTCTTCGCTGGCCTGATCGCAAAATTTCAGGCGATCAGGCACGGCCTGCCAGCGCCTTCGGTTGATTTTGGCTATATTGGCAATGTTCTGCTGATCTTGCTTGGATTGTATATTATCAGCGCGATTTTCATGTTCATTCAACAGTATCTGATGGCCGGTGTGGCGCAGAGGACCGTCTACACACTGCGTAAAGAGGTGGATGAGAAGCTTTCACGCCTGCCGCTCAAGTACTTCGACGGACGCACCCATGGAGAGATCCTCAGCCGTGCCGTCAATGACATGGATAACATCAGCACCACGCTTCAACAGAGCGTGACGCAGTTAATCACCTCTGTCGTTTCTCTGCTCGGCGTGCTGGTAATGATGCTGACCATCAGTTGGGAATTGAGCCTGATCGTGCTGGTGACGCTTCCGCTGAGCATGTTTGTTATCACAAGCATTGCGAAGCGTTCGCAGAACTACTTCAGGAAACAGCAACGCTCGCTTGGCGATCTCAACGGCCATGTCGAAGAGATGTATACCGGTCACAAGATTGTCAAAGCCTTTGGGCACGAAGCCAAAGCGATTGCCCAATTTGACGAGTTCAATGAGAAACTGTATGACGCCGGCTGGAAGGCCCAATACGTCTCTGGCATTATTATGCCGCTCATGAGATTTGTTGGCAATATCGGCTATGTCTTTGTGGCAGTGGTCGGGGGTATTATGGTGACGCAGAACGCGATCTCCATCGGGGATGTGCAGGCATTTATTCAATATGCCCAACAGTTTACCCAGCCGATCACCATGCTGGCCAATATCGCTAACGTGATTCAGTCGTCTATGGCCTCGGCTGAGCGCATCTTTGAACTGCTGGACGAAGAGGAGCAGGTGCCCGAGGCAGTTGATGCTGTGGCGATTGAGGCTCCCCAGGGCGCTGTCGAGTTCCAGCATGTCCACTTTGGGTATAGCGAAGACAATATCCTGATGGAGGATATGAGTTTCAAAGTGAAGCCTGGACAAATGATCGCGATTGTCGGCCCGACCGGTGCCGGCAAAACAACCCTGGTCAATTTGCTGATGCGCTTCTACGAGGTCTATGACGGGAAGATTCTGGTTGATGGTATCGATATCACGCGACTCAAACGTGGTGACTTGCGCCGCACGTTCGGTATGGTACTGCAGGATACCTGGCTCTTCCAGGGAACCATTCACAACAATATCGCCTATGGGCGCGAAGACGCCAGCGAGGAAGAGATCGTGCGAGCCTCAAAAGCAGCCTATGCCGATCACTTTATCAGGACGCTGCCAGAAGGCTATAACATGGTTCTGAATGAGGAAGCCACGAACATCTCGCAGGGTCAGAGACAGTTGCTAACCATCGCGCGCGCGTTCCTGGCCGACCCTGAGATCCTGATTCTGGATGAAGCCACCAGCAGCGTTGATACCAGAACCGAACTGCTCATTCAAAAGGCCATGAGCGAGTTGATGAAGGGCAGAACGAATTTTGTGATTGCTCACCGCCTCTCCACGATTCGCGATGCTGACCTGATCCTGGTGATGAACCACGGCACCATCATCGAGACAGGGACCCACGAGGGGCTACTCGCACAGCATGGCTTCTACGCTAACCTGTACAACAGCCAGTTCAGAGGGCGCGTCCTCGAAGAGGAAGCGGTATAGAAAGATCTGTTCTACATTCAGTGGGAAGAAAGATATGAGTCATCCCGAATTTTTGGAGACCCTGTAAAGCTCGTGGAGGAGAGTCCAGAAGAAAATCCAGGAAGGACAGGGACTAGGCAAAAATGGCCTCCTGATCTAGACTGTTGAAAAGCAAAATCTCAACAGGAAAGACAGGAGGTCATTCACATTAATGTCAAGCAAGTATGGCATACTTCAAGAAAAGGAACAAGATCCTCAGAAAGTTTCGCAGGAACTGGCGCAAGAGCTGGAGATATTTCTGACGCCGTTATTGCTCGTACTCGATACCCTTCTTGATAAGCGGTTAGTACGGACATTGGTGCAGTGTTGCGTAGCGATCATACGTTTCAGGAATAATAAGCAGGGATTACTTCTCAGTGAGTTAGGATCATACATGGATGGGTATCATGGATTATCGGGAAGTGCGGCAGCGGGGACAAAAAGGGTAGGTAATCTCATTCGGTCGCTCAAGTGGGGTGTTTTGCATATTGATCGCTATTTATTAGAAGAAGCGGATAAAGAGGTAATAAGGCTCAAGGAGCAAGAGAAACGGGTTTTGTGTCTCTGGGATGGGAGTGTGATAGAAAAGCCGGAAAGTAGTACTGCAGAAGGACTCTGTCCGGTGGTATCGAGCAAAGCCAAAAGACTGAATCGTTCAAGGAGAGGGCATGTTTTTAATATGCCAGCGGCAAGGCCAGTGATGGTGACAGGAATGCATTGGACAGGGGCATTAATTGCAGGGCTAGAAGGAATTCCCAAGATAGGCCTCATGAGCTGGTGGACGACACGAGGAGATTATGCCACAAAAACGCGCGAACAAGAGGAAAAGATGATACGAACCTGTGTGAGGAAATGGGGGGATCTTCTTGTTCATGTTTTTGATCGTGGATATGCATCAGGGCCGTGGATACACTTTCTTCAGACGCTTCACGTAAAATTTGTGATCAGATGGATAAAGAAGCACAAATTTTTTGATAGCAACGGGCATGAAAAGAAACTCTGGGAAATTGGCCGTGGGAAGAAGTATCGAGCGCATAAAGAGATTTTTGATGTCCATACTGGTCAAAAAATGCCCTGTGATATTTGGTGGACAGTGGTCTGGCACGCAAATTATGCCTTTCCATTGTATTGTGTCAAAGTACGAGTGAGACACAAGATCTGGTATCTTCTGACGAACGAGCCAGTAAAAACAGAAGCGCAGGCATGGGAGATCGTATTTATCTACAAGAGACGATGGCAAATTGAAACGAGTTTTCGCTATGGAAAATGCGAGTTGGCGATGGAAAGTCCACGCCTGTGGGCCTTTGAAAATCGTCTCAAACTTCTTTCCATCGTGACGCTCGTCTATGCCTTTCTCATTCATCTTCTCGAACCACTCTACAAAGATATGGTTCATTCAGTATTGCGCCTCAAGTGCCATCGAACCGGAAAGCGGTGCCGAGATATTCCCGTACCGCTTTATCGATTACGATGGGCAATCAGTCGCCTTTGGGATGATTACCATCCCGTTCTTGGAAGCGTCTTCCCTCCAAATTTAGAAACTCTTCAGGTTTTGGCATCTTTCAGATGCTAGAAAGGTTTCCCAAAAATTCGGGATGACTCATA
>JBDTHH010000592.1:0-10193 GCA_039937055.1 Ktedonobacteraceae bacterium
CCACGGGCCAACCACCCGGACGCGGCAAGCCGGGTCCCTACGCGGCGGAGGCATCCTGCAAGCCTTGCGAGGCCTTACCCCTCGCCTCGCGACGTGCCAGGTGTGGGACTGTTGCTGACCTGGGCCAGCGCGAGTTTGCGGCCTTGCAGGGGCCGGTGCCAGCCGCTGACCATCGTGGCCAGGAAGACGGCGGCGGCCGGGACCAGCGCGGCTCCGAAGAGCACGTCGAGCAGGTGTTGTGGCACGTAGGCGGGGAGCACCTGCGGGGCGGCGGCTACGACCTGCCCACTGAACTGCGCGACCGCGTAGAGGATGAGCGGGACCAGCAGGGCCAGGGTCGTGAACATCTCCGGCTTGAAGCGATAGCGGATGATGAACACTACGAAGCCGAGCACGGCCAGAGCTGCCAGCGAGAGCGCCACGATCGCCATCACAGGCGACGAGGAGAATGGTAGCGTTTGCCAGAGATTGTGGTAGGGATAGATGCCGGGCGTGCCAGAGGCAAGCGGGGCGTGCAGGAAGTAGAGCGCATCCCCGAAGACCGTGGCGTTCCACACCAGCCACAACCCGATGCCCAGGACACCCAGCAGGCCAAAGACCAGGACGTTGCTCAGCACCTGGGCATGCGGCTGGCGTTTGACGAGGCCGATCAGCGGGATCAGGGCAAAGAGCGTCAGGCACAGGGTCCAGCCGCTATAATCGGCGAGGGTTGCCAGGCAGGTAGCGCCGGCCGTCAGGATCAGGAACATCAGATTGTCGCTCTGGGCCCAGGCCAGGAAGTAGTAGCTGGCCATCAGCAGCGTGGCGATGCAGATCATATCGGCCAGCGGCGTGCTTTGAGCGTAGAGAATGTTGGGATTCAGGATAAGGAGCAGCGCGCCCACAAAGGCCGCGCGGCTATCGTGGGTCAGGCGGCGTACCAGCAGGAACAGGAAGACCGCCGCTGCTACAAAGCACAGCATCGAAGGGATGCTCCCCGCCAGACCCGTGCGCCACAGGGTCTCGTTCCAGGCGAAGGGCAGCATCAGCAGGTGTTGCAGGGGTAGCCCGGACCCACCCAACCTGGTAAGATCAAAGGGCGTTGATCCTGTGAAGACGTTGCGCGCGACCTTTAAATGCGTGAGCGCATCGCTATACAGGAGGATCTGCTGGCGCTGGAAGTAGTACCAGCAGGCCACAACGCTCGCGGCGCAGGCCAGCACAAAGGTGGCGAACAGCCAGTGATCCGCCGTATCGTCGTGGGGGATGTGGTGCAGGGCGGCGCGCTCCGAGGGCAGCAGTGCGGGCTTGCGTGGTGTAATCATCTCTTCGAGGGTATCCAGCACCGAGGCCACCGGTACGGCCTCGAAGCGCGCGTAGCGCTGCACCGGCGTGAGGTCCGCGTGAACCAGCGCTGGCAACTGTGCCGGGACAGGAGAGAGGTCTTCCGCCAGTTGGGCCAGCTTTTCCCACTCCTGCTCAGGGGTGATTTCAGCGCTGTCCACCGGTCCAACCTTGCTAAGATGCAGGCCGTGCTCTGTCTTCTCCCAGTAGTGCGGCTTCGTGATAAGCTGGTAGAGTGCCAGGCAGGCAGCGATACTCGACATGGCCCAGTAGATAGGGATCAGCAGCATCCACTTCACCAGCGAGTATTGTTTGCGCTTCATACAGCCCAGCAGGTAGATGTAGCCGTAAAAGAAGTTGCCCAGGAACAGGGTGACGGCGCTGATATAGAGAATGGGCGTTGGGTACAGGAAGCTGGAGACGCCGCCCAGCCATGGACGGAAGACCAGCGAGACGACCAGCAAGATCCACATCAGCGGGTTGATGAGCAGCACAGCGGTTTTCCCGCCGATCACCAGTTGCAGCGAGAGAAACTCGCGCAGGCGCCAGCTTCGTAGATAGTGAAGCGGTTCGCGCATATGCACCAGATATGTTTGCATATAGCCTTTAATCCAGCGCGAGCGTTGCCGAATCCAGTTTTTGTAGTTGGAATTGGCCTCTTCGTAGGTTGTCGAATTGAGCACTACCGTCTCCAGGTGGAACCAGGAGAGGCGCAGGCCCAGGTCGCAGTCCTCGGTCACGTTAAAGGCGTCCCAGCCACCGAGGGCGCGCAGTGTCTGTGTGGGGAAGTGGTTCGAGGTGCCGCCCAGGGGGATGGCCAGTCCCGACCACTGGAGTCCGGGCAGGATCAGGTCGAACCACAGGGAGTACTCCGCCGTGAACCAGCGCGTGAGCAGGTTCTGGTTCGGGTTATAAAAATTCAGCTTTGCCTGCACGCAGGCCAGATCGGGGCCGTGATTGGCAAAGGTCAGGACGGCCTTTTTGAGTTGCAGGGGATCGGGCACGTCCTCCGCGTCGTAAATGACCACATACTGGCCCGTGGCCTCCATCAGACCGTAGTTGCAGGCGCGCGGCTTGGTGCGTGGCTGGCCATCGGGTACCGTCACGATCTTGAAGTGCGGGGGCAGGTGCATGGAGCGGATGGCGTGACGCGTGTCGGCGTCGTCCTCTTCGGTGAGGAAGAGGATCTGTAGCTTATCCTGCGGGTAGTCCAGCGCTCGCATGGCGTTGACAAACTGCGGCACAACCTGTGCCTCGCGATAGAGCGGGCAGAGAATGGTGTAGAGAGGCCAGGCGGCATCCTTCAAGGCCACAACAATATCCTCGTCGATCTGCTCTTCGGCGGGCCGGTGCGCGGCTCCCAGCGCCAGGGAGAAATCCAGGATCAGATGCAGCAGGTACCAGAAGGCAATTATGCCCACGATCACCACAAGCATCGGCTGGGGGCGCCAGGCAAGCCCCAGCACTGCGATCAATACGGACAGGCACAGAATCGCAACCTGTTTGCTGGTGATCGTCTGGAGCGCGGAGTATTTATAGCGGAACGGCGCGAAGGTACGAACGCGTTTGCTCTCCACCTGGACGATCTGCGAGGCGCGGGTGGCGTACTCTTCGCTTTCGCGCTCGACCTCTGCCGTATCGTGGCGCACCTGGGCCGTGAGCCAGGTGCGGTAGCGCATCACATGTTTGCTTCTGCGATCCGTCAGGATGCTGAATTGCTGGAGGCTATCCTGTAGCTGCTCGTGTTCAGTATCTTGTAGCTGTTCGTGTGCGCTGTCCTGTCGCTGTTCGTGCTTGATACGTTGTTTCATAGCATCTCCCTTGCTGGCTGACCCTATTGTGCGCTATACCACTGGTGTAGTACCTGAACGGCTGGCAGGCCCTTGATCGAATGGCCGGCGGCATTATCCCAGGCCCAGAAGAAGCTACCTGCGATCTGGGGATCTGGTGTGGTGTTGCTAAGGGCCGCCTGGTAGGCTCCAGCCTGCTCGGCCGGATCGGCGGGCGCCTTGGAGGTCGCTTCCCATGTGCGATAGAGGGCGTCGGCGCTGTTGCGGTAGCCGATCTCACTGATAAGCACCGGTTTTCCAACCTGTGTTGCCAGGGTATCGAGTTTTGTTTTGATGTTGTAGCGCCAGAGCGAGACCATATCCTGGGGGGCGACGCGGATAGGCGTCTGGACAAGCGGGATATAGACGGAGACGCCGATCATCGTCAGGGCTGGATTCTTCAGCCAGTCCTTCATCGGTTGATCGAGCGACGACCAGTTCATGTCATAGGTCAGGTTCTCAGTGAAGACGCTGTGGACGCGGGCAATCAACTGGTTCCAGAGTGTGGCAGGGGCGTTCTGTTGCAGCCATTGCAACTCGGTCCCGATGGCCATTTGCTCTACGCCGTTGTCCTGGGCGGCCTGCGCGTAGGGACTGATCATGTGCCAGTAGCTATTGAACCAGGCCTGCTGTTGTTGCAGCGTATGCAACACAATGCTCCCCGACCAGCCCTCGGGTTGGCGGACGGTCATCAGTGGCACGAAGAAGACGTGGTAGCCCAGGGCGCGAGCTTTGCGCACGCCGGATGTGAAGGCGGCCACGCTGGGTGTGCTGGGATCTTGCTGGAGTGTCGTCGCGTTGGAGCTTGTCTGTGAGAAGAGGACCGTGATCTCTATCCACTGCGCCGCTGTCTGCGTCTTGATGGTGCTCAAACTGCCCTGCCACACGCTGTCGTGTGAGCCATAGGAGTCTACGTTCCAGCGCGGGTAGATGATGCCCTTCTCAAAAACGGAGCGGCGTACCGGCTCTGGCAGCGGCGATGCGTTGTGAGGGGGGTGAGCAGGGCTTTGGGTCGATATCGCGCCGGTCTGCGAGCGCGTATCTGCCAGAAAGCGCGTAGCAAACACGCCGCTCACGATGATCGCCGCGACCAGCGTTAGCCCTGCTGCGACCAGCAGCATGCTTCTGCCTGTCCTGCGTGGTGGCAGGGGAGCTATTGCTGGCGTGATCGGCACCGGTGCTGGCGCTATGGGAGGAGGCGGGGGTACCAGGGGTATCGGGGGTACCGGAGGTACGATCTGGGGTGTTTCCCGTACCCGCCGTTGCGCCTTCATAAAACGCATACGTCCCATGATAGACCAGAAGGTCAGCCAGGAGCTAAATAGTCCCAGCGCACCGATCAGCGAGAAGCGGAGCATGCGTGCAAAGTCAGGTGATTTCATAGCGCTAAGGATATGCGCAAAGTCGGTTGATTTCATAAAAAGAGCTCCTGATTGAGATGTCGATGATCCAATGTAATCGCACAAAAGTAGTCATAGGTCGTGTCCGGGCCTATACTTTTTATATCGGTAGCTGGGCGAAGAAATGTAGGGGAGCTTCAGGAGGATGGTAGTTCTATGGCAGGGATACTATCAGGCGTCGCGGCTGCATATCAGGCCGAGGCCTTCGAGTTCGGCGACATGGACGGCATGCAAGAACTCTCTGGCATTGGTTGGCAGGATCTCGTCAATCAGGCGTGGGGTTTTTCTGAGGCTTGAGAGTTGGAGGCGAAAGTCGCGGTAATCGTCCTCTGCTTCGGATTGGGCCGGTGGCTGCACGCCTTGCAGGAGCGTGGCCAGGTCTGTCACCTCGGCCGGTGTGAGATAGCCCACGTAGGTTCTGACAGTTCCCATCTCGGCACCAAAGGGGAGACCGCGCCGGCCGCAGGCCAGGTATTCAAACAGCACCATGGCGCGCACCGAGATGCTGGCTAGCCAGCCGCGCACACGCAGGGTATTGGGATGCTGCCCCAGGATCAGGCCCCTTAGCCCTGCACCCTCTGGAGTGGTCTCTTCGTCATCGCCTGCATCTTCGTCATATGCCGTGAGTGCATCGTGGTAGCCAGGCGGCGTGGCTGGCTCGCCCCAGGCGTATTCCGCCTGTATGGCCTGCTCATCCACCTCGCGCGCCAGTTCAGAGAGGCCGGCGGCGTTCAGCAGCGAGACCATTTCGCTGGGGACGGGTTCCGCGCTTTGTTTACTATGCACCGGTGCCGTGAGAGTGGAATCTGGCTCAGCTTCCTGGTTCGCGGCAGTTCCTCCCGCGCGAGCCGGGTCCGCGTCCTGGTTCCATGGCAGGCACAGTTCTTCAATGATCGCGCCCCAGATGGAGCACAGGGCATCGGAGTTCTGGTAGAGTTGCGGGATATGGCTATACATATAGCGGTCGCTGAGGGGCGTGAATTGTTCAACGGCGCACAGCAACTGGTATTCGCGCCGGCTATGCAGACCGTGCGGCAGGGCCTCGACAAAGGTGCGGGCGCGCGGCCAGACACGCAAGCGCTGCATTGGTTTCGGCAGAAAGCGCTCCTCACGCGCGAAACGCGTCCGCTCGAAAAGCAGGTGCGCGGCGGCAGGGTCGCTATCGATCAGCCAGCGCGCGAAGGCCGGCATCACCCGTTCTCCATAGGCCTTCCAGTCAAAACCATGTATCCGTATCACAATAAAATCCTCTCTCTTTACACTATACCATCGAGGCCGCAGAGAGATATCGTGAAACAAAAGTGGTGTCAGATTGCTCTTAAGAAGTGTTCCAGTTTAGATGGAGCACCTATGAGCGGAGGCCTTATGCAGCCCATTCCTGTTGTGAAGAAAGTGATTGTCCTTTTCGTTGTTACTGTCCCGTTGCTGGCTACGGCCCTGGCGATCGTACTGCTCTGGCAGCGAGCCGTGCATTGGTCCGACCTGGCGTTACTGGCCGTCATGTATACCCTCATTGCCCTGGGCGTGACAGTTGGCTTCCATCGCATGCTGACGCACCGCAGCTTTCAACCTCATCCGGTGGTCAAGTGTGTGTTACTTATACTAGGCTCCATGTCCTTTGAGGGAGCGGCGCTGGAATGGGCCGCTACGCATATCAAGCATCATGCGCAGTCGGACCGACCCGGCGATCCCCATAGCCCGGTCGAAGGGTTTTTTCACGCGCATATCGGCTGGCTCTTCGGCGATCTGGCTGACCCTAATATCTACTGCCGGCACCTGCTGAAGGATAAGCAGATCGTCTTCATCAGTCGTACCTCCCTGCTCTGGTCGGTGCTGGCGCTGCTCATCCCGTTCGCCATTGGCGGCTGGAGCGGCCTGCTGTGGGGCGGGCTGGTGCGTATGTTTCTTACGCACCATATCACCTGGAGCGTCAATTCCGTCTGCCATACCTTCGGCAAGCGCGAGTTCGAGACCAATGACCGTAGCCGCAACGAATGGGTAGTAGGATTGCTGGCCTTCGGTGAGGGCTGGCATAACAACCACCATGCGTTCCCCCGCTCAGCATTTCATGGCCTGCACTGGTGGCAGTTCGATCTCTCCGGCTACCTCATCTGGACGCTCGAACGCTTCGGCCTGGCCCACGATGTCTATCGTGTCTCCCCCGCCTTACGTGCGCGCCAGACAATCGGCAACAAAATTGCCGAACCCGCGCAATCCGCGCTGCCATTGTGAGTGGCACAGGCCAGGCGCTATCTTGCCTCCATAGCAAGTTTTTTGAGGGTCATGGCCGGCCGCGCCCTGCCGCCGGCTCGTGTAGGATCCCCCTTAGTACTCTGTCAAGGTTCATTGCACGGGTATCGGGGCGCTTGCCCATCTCGCGTAGGGATCCGGCTTGCCTCGCCAGTCCCGTCGGAGGAGCGGAGACGAACTGGCGAGGCAAGCCGGATCCCTAAGGACACACGCAGCCCCGCCCTACGGATATGCCCGCTCTGGATCAGGCGGCGAAGAACTCCTCTAACACGGGAGCGAGGACCTCCGGGGCGGCATTGTGCGTCTGATCTTCCAGGGTACGGCGCTGCCCGTTGGGGAGGGCGTGTGCCGTCGCTTGCACGGCGTCGTGCATGAAGGCGGGACTCGCTCCACCATCTATGACAAGTGTGGGTATAATGATGGCTGCCAGCCGTTCTGTGGGGACAGAGCCATCTCCCATGATAGCATTATCGTAGGCAAGCGTCGGCGCCACCGACTCGAAGCGTGACCAGATGGGCGTCTGGCGCATACCAGTAACAGCTTCAGCAGGCGCGCCCCACGTTGTCATGGCCAGAGCGACGGCATCACCCCGGCGGCCCTCTGCGAGCAACGCCGTAAGCTGTCTCGTGTAGTTCTCCGCCTCCTGGTGGGCCTGTTCGTCACGAGATCTGAACGGTGGCTCGTATAATGCCAACTTCGTGATGGCAAGGCCGCGAGCAGCCGCCTCTATGGCGAGGGCTGCGCCTGAGGACATACCGTAGACGAAGGCTGAGCCACCGGCTTCCTGGATGAGGGCCGCGAGATCTTCGACCTCACGCTCAATCGCATAAGGTTGTGTGTCGTTGCTGTCTCCTCGTCCCCGGCGATCATAGTGGAACACGCTGAAATGCTGTGCCAGGAGATCCGCCAATTGCGCTGTCTGGGGGTCAATGGCTCGATGTTGAAATGCCCCGCCCACCAGAATGATTGCTGGCCCCTTGCCCGACCGATCGAACGCGATGGCCGTGCCGTCTTTGGAAATAACCTGGTTCATAGAACTTCTCCTTTATCATTTATGAGCGTTTTGCTCTTTCGCCGGTGAGAGGCGTGGATCGCGTGTTGCCTCCTTGATACTGGTGAACCTCAGCTCTATAGTGAGGACCCAGTTTCTAAATCATAGGATCACGCACCAGCCTGTTCCCTGCCAGGGAGGTATTCTCTTACACGAGGGCCAAAGCGGAAAGAAGCCTCATCGTTCCCTTTCGATGCGGTTTGCAGAGCGGTCTATACTGAAGGTGGCAAGCACTCTACTATAGCGATATGTGTCCCGGCAACCGGTGAAGGAGTAACGTGCATGCGTCTGACTGTTGGAGAGAAACGACCTTTGCGGGTCGTGGACTGGTTGAATGCGCGCCTCTCGCTCATTTTTGGCGCGATTATGGTGCTGTTTCTGTTGAGCAACGGCGTGAGTTTCTACGCCTTTAATGCCCAGCGCCACCTGGATGATCAGAAAATACTGCTGCGTGGGGATGTAGAGAGCATTCTGCAGGCCATGAATGACCAGCAGACGGGATTGCGGGGCTATATCAGTGGCAATAATTCGGCCTTTCTGCAAGCGTTTCAGCAGGGGCGCACAGCGTATTCGATAGCTGTGGATAATCTGACGACACAACTGCAAACCGGCCCCTTCCGGCATACGAATGTGCGCTTGACGGCTGTAGAAGAGGTGGCGGACGAGTGGTACAACAATTATGCCCTTGTGCAGATCAACCACATGCAGACCAGCAATTTCGCCGGCCCGCGTTCCGAGGCCAGCATTCTCCAGGGCAATGACCTCTTTGATCAATTTCGTACGGCCCAGGCTCAACTCCAAGAGTCCATCGGGCAGGACCTGCAAGGGTATCAGAGCCAGGTTGATACTATCAATATCAGCCTGGCGGCCGGGGCCATCGTGCTTTTTTTAGCGGCCAATGCCGCCCTCCTGTGGCTCTTGCGGAATTTCACCGGGACCCTCAATACCCAGGTTCAGCGTTTGACGCACACAACTCAACAGCTTGGTCAAGGAGAGCGCACCGCCAGAGTTGATCCCCTGAACTTTAGCGACCTCGACCAGGTCGGTCAATCCATTAATAGTATGGCCGTGGCGATTCAACAGCACGAGGATGCCGCCGAGGAGGCTATGCGCACCCTCGAACATCAGTACACGCTGGTGGAACGCGCCCAGGGTGAGAGCCGGGCCATCTTTGACTCCTCCAGTGAAGCGTTTCTCTTCATTTCTGCCGCTGGGCAGGTACACGCCCTCAATCGTCCGTTCTGCGAATTCTTTGGGCTGACGGCTGAAGAAGTTGTGGGCATGTCTTTTAGCGACCTGCAACGCCGCTGGGAGCCGCTCTTCGTCAACGCTGACGTGTTTCATGCCGACCTGGCGCAGGATAGCGCCGATCAGGAGCGCCAGCATCTGACAACGGCGACCCAGAAGGAGCCACAGTATCGAGAACTGTCCGTCTCTTCGACGCCCGTCCTGAGTTCCACCGCCACCTATTTGGGACGCCTGTACGTCCTGCGCGATATCACGCGAGAGCGGGAAGCGGAACGGCTCAAGGCCGAGTTCTACGCCCTGGTGTCGCATGGATTACGTACCCCGCTGACCTCCATCAAAGGCTATGTGGATCTGCTGACCCAGCAGGACGAGGTCGGACCTCTGAATGAGCTGCAAGAGGAATTTCTGGGGATTGTACAGAGCAATGCCCGGCGGCTGGTGTCCCTCGTCAACGACCTGATCGATCAGTCACGGCTGGAGGCGCAGACCCTGGTCATCCAGGCCGTGCCGCTGGATCTGCATGCCATCATTCATAACGTATCTCAGAGCATGCGTCCCCAGATCGATGAGCGCCAGCAAACTCTCTCTCTGCACCTGGCGCCCGTAGCGATTACCGTGCTGGGGGATGAGAATCGCGTGGAGCAAATCGTGGCGAATATTCTGACCTTTACCACGAATCATACCCCTGAGGGTGGACAGATCATCTGGGAAACGCAGCCGGAGGGCATGATGGTTCGTATCACCTGCTCCAGCAACGGGGAGGTTTCTCCTGAAGACCTGGCGGCGTTCAATCGCCCCTTCTTCCACGATGCCGCAGCCGCCCCAGCAGAGACCATGGGGGGCGTGCTTGGGCCATCTATCGCCCGTTCCCTCGTAGAACTGCATGGCGGCGTCTTGCAAATGAGCAGCACACCTGGAGAGGGCAGCACCCTCACGTGTACCCTCCCGCTCACGACAGCCCCAGTAGCCACCCTCCAGGCAAACGCCCACGTGTAGAGGAGCGACAGACGTAGGAGCGTCGGAGACGTAGGGGCGCCGGAGACGTAGGGGCGCGGTTGACAAGCCCGCCTGTTCGCCGACGAGATTGTGATG
>JBDTHH010000593.1:0-27147 GCA_039937055.1 Ktedonobacteraceae bacterium
ATTTATTCTCTTCTAGAGACAGCGCCGACGTGCATAAAGAAAGAGGCGATCATCGCCTGTAACAAAAACCCCCTATTCGTTGAAATACTCAGTGTAGCGGTACCGTGACAGCAATGTAGAGGCAGACAGAAAGGACAGCGGATGGAACACAACGGAGGATCTCAAAGCGTGCTCCACATCACGCCGATAGCATCTGTCTCCGATCCAAGATATCAGCTTATAGAGTTCCTGACGGAGCAGAGCGGGTCTCTGCTGAACAGCGTGCGCTTCTATGTGCGGCGCATGGAGCTTGCCAGGGGCGAGGCGGTGCAGGCAGCGGCGTTAGATGTGATGCAGGAGGTCGTCGTGGAGGCGCTCGGCCATGTTGAGCGCTTCGATACCGGCAGGCAGCCGATGGCCTGGCTGCTGGGGATCGCCATGAATGTGATCAAACGCAAGAAGGCCGAGGGGGCCAAACGCTATCAACGCGAACTCTCCATCGCGCGCTTCTCCAGAACGTCTGGAGAGCCGCTCAGCGAGAGCGACCTCTTTGATCAGATCTCGCCGACCATGTCTGCCGGGCCGGAAGAGGGTGTGGCGGCCGACGAGCAGGCGGCCCTGATCCTGGCACTGGTCTCGCCAGATGACCGGCAGGTCCTGCGCCTGGCGTTCTTGTATGAATTTGATAGAGAAGAACTGGCCCGGCGGCTTGGCATTACCCCGGTGGCGGCACGCGTGAGGCTGCACCGGGCGCTGGGCCGGCTGCGTTCGGCCTGGCACCAGCAACACACGCACCAGCAGAAAGGGGAAAGCATATGAAAGAAGAGTACATGGCAGCGGCCGCGCGGCAGTACCCGGAGGCGCTCTACCGGTATACGAGCGCGCTGGAGCGTGGTGATGCCGAGACGATCAGCAGTCTTTTACGCGAGGCCGAGCAGGACCCGGCGCTGGAGCGCATGATCCTGGAGGTCAACGAAGCCTATCAACTTGAAGAGCCTGTGGCTACCCACGCGGGAGATGTCGAAGTGCTCCATGATCTGCTGCGCGGGATGTTGCCGGTTAGCTATACAAACGAGGTGAAAGAGATGGAACCCATCATTCCAAATAGTGCCGGAGAAGAGATGGCAGAAGCGGAAGCGACCGCTGCAAAAACGAACGGCGTGTTGCAGCCAGCCATGAAGGCGCCCGTGCAATTGCTGCCGGCGCGACAGGCGACTGCTCGCAAACGGCGCCCCTCGCGGCGCACCTGGATTGCGGCGGCGGTGGCGGCGGCCCTGGTGGCCCTGCTGCTCTTGCCCAACGCCAGCGCGCTGGCCAATCAATTCCTGTCCCTGTTCCAGGTTCAGCATATCCAGCCGGTGGCCGTCCAGGGGACTCCGCAGGACCTTGGCAAAGAATTTATCACGGATCTTCAGACCTTCGGCAGCGTACGTGCGCACACCGATCTGACCCACTACCCGCTGAATCCAACCAGGGCGATAGCGCAACGTTACGTTAACTTTCCGATCAAAGCCCCCAGCTATCTGCCGGCGGGGGTCGGTTCTGCCGTTCAATATGCCGTCGTCACAGGGGGTGTAGGCACATTCACCTTTGATGCAGCCAGGGCGCAGGCGTACCTGAAGAAGACAGGCCAGGCCTCTCAGACCATCCCGGCGCAGCTCGTTGGCGCGACCTTCGATATCACCGTCAAGCCTGGCATCATGCTTAGCTACTACAAGAGCTGCCCCTTGGAGCAGACAAGCTATACCGATATCGCCTCGCACCAGGTCGGCTACTCTGAGACACTCAATGGATGCAACGGCGGGAAGTTCTTCGGTGTGGGCGAGATCCCTGCTCCGAGCGTGCAAGAGGTCAAGGCCGGGACGCTGCACGCCCTGCGCTCGTTCCTGCTCTCCCTGCACACACTGCCAGCGCAGATGCGCACACTATTGCAGGAGACTAATCTGAGCAATGGTACGGTGCCGCTGCCTATTCCAACAGGGGTGAACGCGAAACAGGTGACCATCCAGGGCGCCGCTGGACTGCTGCTGACGTATCACGGTGTGATCGGCATCGTCCTGTGGCAGTCACATGGTATCATCTATGCAACGGCGGGTACAGCCAGCAATGCCGAGCTTGTGAAGACAGCGAACTCGCTGCAGTAGATCACATTGCACGCGGGGTCTGAGACGATGGGAGTGGACAGTGCCTCATCGTCTCAGACCTCACCAGGAGATAGTAAAGCATGCCAGATGACCAGAAGGCGCCCGCCATTGAGGTAGAGGGTTTGACAAAGGTCTATCATCGCCTGCTGGCGGTGGATACCATCAGCTTTGTCACCTATCGCGGCGAGGCCTTTGGCTTTTTAGGACCCAACGGCGCGGGCAAAAGTACCGTGGTGAAGATCCTCACCGGGCTGGTCGCGGCGACATCTGGCACGGTGCGTGTGCTGGGCAGGCCGGTCAGCGACCTGGAGGCGCGTCGGCGCGTCGGCTATTTACCGGAGCTGCCCGGCTTTCACCGCTGGCTGCGGGCGCACGAGTTCCTGGAGTTCCACGGCCGGCTCTATGGTCTGCGCGGCGCGATCCTGGCGAAGCGCTCAAAGGAGGCTCTGGGCATGGTTGGCCTCTCCGGGCGCGAGGAACAGAAGCTGGGTACGTTCTCGAAGGGCATGCTGCAACGCATCGGCATGGCGCAGGCCTTGATAAATCAGCCGGACCTGCTGATCCTCGATGAGCTTGTCTCCGGCCTGGACCCCATCGGGCAGCGCGATATGCGTGACCTGCTCCTCCACCTCAAATCCGAGGGCACGGCGATCTTTATCAATTCACACCAGCTTGACGACATAGAGGCCGTCTGCGATCGCGTAGCCATCGTCAACCAGGGCCAGATCCTCAAGGTTGGTCCTCCAGCGACCCTTTTCGAGGAGGCGCCGGTGCTGGACCTGCGGGTCAGCGCCGTGAGCGAGGAACTGCTGTGTCGCCTGCGCGCCGTGGCGCTCAATGTGCGACAGGACGAGGACGATGCCTGCTCGCTGCACCTGGATGTGCGTGATGAGCAGCAGGCGGCCGACATTGCGGACATCGTCCACGAGTGCGGCGCGCGGCTCTACCTGCTGGCGCCCCGCCGCCACTCGCTTGAGCACATCTTTATGCGCGCGATAGGCGCGGCGAATCCGCAGGTCAAAGAGAGCGAGAAGGAATAGGCCATGGGACTGTTGTTGATCACCCGTTTCACGATGCAGGAGGTGCTGCGGCGCTGGCTCTTCCTGGCGCTGCTACTGATCAGCCTGCTGCTCGTGGGCGTGTTCGCGCTCCTGTTCAACATTACCGTCGACCAGGTGCTGGCGAACCACAATCCAGATACGACGCCGCAGATGGCCGTGCTGACCAATGCCATCGTCATCTCTGTGCTGGCTACCTGGGCCGCATACCTGATGTCCAGCACGCTGACCATCTTTGTGACGGCCGGCATGATCTCAGGCGAGGTCGAGGCCGGCACCTTCGCGGTGATGGTGCCGAAACCGCTGCGGCGCGCCGAGATCATCTTTGGGAAGTGGCTGGCGTATGCGCTGATCCTGAGCGTCTATACCGCGCTGCTGGTGCTGGCCTTCCTGGTCGTGATCTACCTGAAGACCGGCTACTGGCCCGAACAGGTCCTGGAGCCGCTGGGCATGCTCGAACTATCGATGCTCACGGTGCTGGCGCTGACCACCCTGGGCGGCACGCTAATGTCTACCGTCGTCAACGGCGCGGTCGCCTTCATGCTCTTTATCGGCGCCCCCCTGGCCAGCATCACGCAGTTTGCCATTCCTACGCAGAGCCAGACTATCAAGAATATAATTACTATTATCAACATGGCCATCCCGGCGGACGCCCTCTGGCGCGCGACCTCGTCCTACCTGCTGCCCACCGATCTGCTGGCGCTGTTCTCTCCCGATGCGGCCCAGGGTCTATCGAACATTCCCCTGATCGGGCCGCAGTCGGTCTCTACGGCGTTCCTGATCTGGGTGGTACTCTACTGCATTGCGCTGCCCGTTGTTGGGGCGCTACGCTTCCAACGACGGGATTTGTGATCTGGCCTTGTCTGCTACGTTTTCTCTGCTCACCCACCCTGTAGCCGGTTACATGCGACCGGCTACAGGGTGTGCTATATTGGAACATAGCGCCCGCGAGGGGCGCCACTGCACATACGGCCATCGCGCAGCTACGAAAGGGCCAGGGAGATGGCTCATCAATTCATATCCTCCTCGCGTTTCCAGCCTGATCCGCCATCTAGTAAACCGAACCATATGTGTCATTTAACGGCCAATTTCTGGCACATTTTCCTCAGCTTTTCTTGGGAATGCCATATCTCTCAGAGCCGAGCCGAGGATGCCCATTTGACGAATGTTCAAACTCGCCCTAGAATCAGTAGCTTAGAAGGGAAGCTAGCTCGGTGGGAAGCCAAGGGGAAATGAAGAGGTGAGAAAGATTGGAGAGGTGCGCGTTCTCAAAACAACAACATAGCTGACCCTACAAAAAAAGACCAACGATACAGCTTCATCCACAAGTGGAGCACGGAGTTTTCTCCATAAAAACAGAGGAGGGTTCTTTGCATGATTTACACGAGCCACATCCCATCTCCCCCGCTCAACGCTTATATTGATGACCTCTATTACGTGGACGGCCCTGCACCCCATTCCCGTTTGAAAACGTTCCCTCTGCCCTCATTGCATTTGATGGTGAACTTCGGCCAAGCTTTCTCCGTGTCTACATCGGATCAAGCCCAACCTTTTGCTACCTGCACGCAGAGTTGGTGGGTAGGAATGTTTAGCACCTCCCACATCGTGGGCTGGCCGTCCTCCGTGCAGTTTTTCGGCATCCACTTCAAGCCGGGGGGAGCCGCTCCGTTCTTGCATCTGCCCCTCTCTGAATTACACAATCAGGTCGTGGCGCTGGATGCTCTCTGGGGATCCTTCGCCGCCGAAATGCAGGAACGGCTCCATGATGCTCCGACCATCCAGGCAGGTTTTACCCTCTTCGAGCAACTTTTGCTTGCTCGCCTCTCTTGGAGGCTACCGGGCTTAGACCTGATGCACTATGCTCTTGGGGAAATTACCTATCATCATGGCACCCTGTCGATTCGCAAGCTCAGTGAGCAACTCGGGATCAGCCAGAACCATCTGAACAATCAGTTCAAACGGCTGGTTGGCATCTCCCCGAAGGAATTCGCGCGGCTTTCGCGATTTTTCTCTGTCCTGCGCTCGATTGACCCGATGCATCCGGTTGATTGGACGCTCATCGCGCACCAAGCCGGCTTCTATGACCAATCCCACTTCAACAAAGATTTTGTGACGTTGACTGGCTATAGCCCAACCAACTACCTGCGGTTGCGCCGCAGGTTCTGCTCTCAAAACTCACACCAGAGTCAGTCTCTGGGCCAAATGCCACTTGAGTGAATTTTTACAAGTAGGCGAACCACATCTTTTGATATGATAGACCTATCGTTTCCACGTACAGGCGTGCCTCAAGAGGGCGGGGAAGTGGGTATCGGGCTTTCCTTGCTTGTTTATTGAGCCAACAGGACGGGGAGAAGGGACTAATATGGCACGTCATCGTGGCAGAAGTACATGCGAGAAGAGAAGGAGTAAAGGAGTAACTGCATATGTTTGAGAAACATGTATCATCACAAGATCCCTTTTTTTCTGGATACGCTCCGAGACCCCTGGTGGTCTGTCCCACCAACCCGCGCTATTTCACCGTTGCTTCCGACTCGCCTGGTGAGCAGAAGGCGGTCTATCTGACTGGCTCGCATATTTGGAATACCTTCCATGATGGGCTCGGTCCCGGCCCGGACTGCTCCCAGGTACCAGAACAGAACGATTACGGCGCGTACCTTACGTTTCTCAAGGCCCATGGGCACAACTTTATCCGGCTATGGCGTTGGGAACACTTCAAGTCCCAGGCAGCCGGAGGCAGGTTCCATCTGTGTATGACGCCACAGGCGTGGCAAAGAACCGGTCCTGGGCTGGCAAAAGACGGCAAGCCGAAGTTCGATCTCTCCCGATTCGACGATGCTTATTTCGCCCGGCTCCGTGAGCGTGTGTTCGCAGCGGGCAAGGAAGGCATCTATGTCGCAGTCATGTTCTTCGATGGCTGGGGGCTTCATCTGGGCCCGCCACCTGACAACGTCGAGGGCCATCCCTTCCACGCTGCCAATAACATCAATGGGATTGGGATCACCTCCATCGTTGATTACCAGGTGCTTCCACTCGATCCACATATCCAGGAGTTGCAGGAGGCATATATGCGTAAGGTCGTCGATACCGTTGCTGATCTGCCCAACGTCCTCTACGAGGTTGCCAACGAATCATCAGGGGGCGGGTCTGTCGATCAGAATTTCATAGACGCACTGGGATTGTCCGGTCCAGTTGACTGGGGCGACTCTACCGCATGGCAGTACTGGGTCATAAATTTCGTCAGGCGCTACGAACAGCAGAAGGGATATGAGAGGCATCCTATCGGGATGACGATGCAGGTTCCTGTTCCGGATCAAGCATCCGTCAATGATGTGTTGTGGAACAGCCCGGCAGACTGGATTTCGCCGGGCTACGATGACGAGATACCCAACGGCCGATGGGTGAGGAATCCGCCCGAAAATCAGGGAAGGAAGGTGGTGCTCAGTGATACCGATCACTACGCCCCAGGCGGAGGTGACGCATTGTGGGTCTGGAAAACGTTTCTGCGCGGCCATCATCCAATCCTGATGGACTACGGGATCATCGATGTCGTTCATCCGCTTGATCCAGAGTTGGGCGTTCCCTCCTACGAGTCACTTGAACCAGCTCGCTACGCGATGGGCGATACGTTGCGCTTTGCCTCGCGCATCCGGTTGATCGCGATGACGCCGCGCTCTGACCTCAGCTCAACCAGCTACGCCCTTACCAATCCAGGCAAAGAATATCTCGTCCTCCAGCCGGACGAGGAGTCCTCTCCATTTACCGTGACATTGGAGTCGGGCACTTACGCTCTTGAGTGGTTTAGCATACGCCTCCGTCAGACAGAATCTGATGGTGAGAAGCTCGTTGAGAAATTGGGGGCCATTACCTTCACCCCAAAGGCTACCATGACTGGTCCATTCGTTCTCTATCTCAAACGACGGGAAGGCTGAGCAGTTCTGGCGAGATGTTTCGCTTGCCCCATCGATGGGCAGGAGCGCGGACGCTCTCGGCTTCCCGTGCCCGAACCTCGGTATTGCTGGGGATCACGAGCCAATGGCCCGTGCCTTTGAAACGCTCGTCTAAATAGAGGTTCTCCTAATCTGGCCGATGAGAGATGCCACCATGCCAGGTCAACAACAGCGTTTTTACTAGCTTGGATCGAGAACAGAGGAGGTCAAATGTCTACATCAGTGCTCTACATGTCGATGTCCCTCGACGGCTACATCGCCGGCCCCAACGACGAACCGGGCCATCCCGGCGGCGACGGCTTCATGCGGCTGCACGAGTGGTTCGTCACTCCAGGTGGGGAGTTCTTCCGGCCGTCTGGCCCAGACGGCCAATTGATAGACGAAATAAACGCGACTGGCGCGGTTCTCGTGGGTCGGAGGCTCGCGGAGCAGATCGATCATTGGGGCGGGAATCATCACGGTGTCCCTATCTTCGTGGTCAGTCATCGGCCGCCCGGTCCCTCAGTAGCCAACTACCCGTTGGTGAGCTACGTGACCGACGGGATCGAAGCCGCGATGGCGCAGGCTAAGGCTGCCGCCTCTGACCGTAATGTGCTGGTGCATGGCGCGTACACAGCGCAACGGGCGCTGGAGGCCGGGGTGCTGGACGAGGTGCAGATCCATCAGATCCCAGTACTCTTCGGTCGTGGTTGTAGGCTCTTCGAGGCGTTGCCGTTGCGCATCGAGTTGGAGATCATTAGAGTGATCGACACGCCGCAGGCCACTCATATCCGCTACCGCGTTCGGAGCTAGAGCCGGCCGAGAGGCGGCCACATGGTGCGTGGTTGGTCGGTTGAGGCCGTGGTTTGTAAAACAAGAAGCAGAGGACGCTCTCTGTTTTGAGAGCTGTCCTCGCTGTTCCAAAGAGAGGTTTTTCATGAATAACCAATGGCTAGAAACAGCCAGAGACATTCTGGCAAACAACATCTACATGTGCCTGTCAACCGTTGATGGGACACGTCCCTGGGTGAGTCCAGTCTATTTCTCTTTTGACGAGCACCTCACCTTTTACTTTGTGTCCGAGCCCACCTCGGATCACGTGCGCTTTTTGCTCGCCAATCCAGAGGTAGCTCTGGCCATCTATGACTCGCGCCAACCCCCTTATACTGGCGAAGGAGTCTGGGTAGAAGGGCAAGCGTTTCCAGTGTCGGCAGAAGAACAGCCAATGGTGCTTGAGAACTATTGTCACCGCCCTCATCCTGCCAACATTGAGCAAGGTACAACTGGTCTGCCTTCGATCGACCTCCTCTCGAAGACTTGCCTCAGATGGTTTAAGGTCATACCCCGGCACGTCTATGTACGGGATGCCGCTGTCTTTGACCGGGACCGGAGAAGAGAAGTGCCGTTGCCTTGAACCGCAGCAGGCGCGTAGACACACGAGACGATGGATCGCATAGCTCTAGCTCATGCACCTACCCACTCCATGAGAGGTACCATCTCGAACGAACCGATCTAACGCAGATAACGAAGGTTTTTGGCACACCTCATTAAGTTAGTGCAGGCCGCCCCTCAGGATTTCGACTCGCTGGTGTTGCCGGGAGCGGTGCTGGTAGAGGAGATGCCGACGGAGGTACTTAGCCGGAATATTTATGTTGATGCGTTGCATAAAGTCCTCCTGAACGGTGCGCCAATGCTGCTACACCTGGAGTTTCAGACGAAGGGCGATAGGGAGATGGCCCAGCGACTTTTGGAATATAATGTGCTGGCGACATGCAAATATAAGCTGCCAGTTTGCTCGTGTGTGCTGTACATATAATACTATATTGAAGTGACACCAATGCCAGATTTCACTACGCTTGAGACTCTCAGGTTGCGCTTGAGGCACTTTACGGATGCTGATCTCGTGCCCTTCATGGCCTATCGCAACGATCCACAGGTTGCCAGGTACCAGAGCTGGGAAGGCATAAGCGAGCCGGAGGCCCGCGCTTTTCTGCAAGAGCAAAAGGCCATCCAACCAGGGGTGCCCGGTCAGTGGTTTCAGATCGCCATCGAACTCAAGGAAACGGGGGCGCTGGTGGGTGACTGTGCCTTGAAAATCGAAGAATACGACGCGCGCCAGGCCGAAATTGGCTATACACTCTCCCGCGCCTACCAGGGACGTGGTATTGCCTCGGAGGCTGTTTCGTGCGTGCTGGACTACGCGTTTGTGACCCTGGACCTGCATCGTGTGATCGCGATCACCGATTGTGAGAATACAGCGTCCGTCGCATTGCTTGAGCGTCTTGGCCTGCGCCGCGAGGGGCATTTTCATCAGAACGTGTGGTTTAAGGGTAGCTGGGGAGATGAATTCCTCTATGCCATCTTGCAGGAGGAATGGAGAGACATGCGCAAAATTGCCAGGAGCTATAGCAAACCATAGAGCCTGGCAGACCGAATATCTCCATAGGCTTTTCTCAAAACTCCATTTTGCTTGTTAAGATGGAGCCGTCTTGTCCTGGGCTGTTATGTTCTCACGTATCTGGAAGTGACAGGTGATGACAATTGCGCTCATGTCGTCGGATTTGGCGCGAATGACTGCCTGGTCATCTGTGCGCGACCGTTGGAGGGCCTGCTCAACGAGCTTGCGCGCGCTGGTGGTGCGCGCGGCCCGCCTGACGATCTCTTCGATCTCGCGGTCGGTCAGGTTGTCATGAATGCCGTCTGTGCAGAGGATGATGCGATCGCCTGGTGCCAGCGCCGCCTGGTTGGTGTGGATCATGGGGTCGCGTACGTCGCCGAGGGCCTGTGTAATGCCGTTGCGCTTCTCAAAGTAGCTCAACTCCAACTCCGTGAGCTCATCGGAGCGTGTAGCCTGGTCGATGCGCCTGGCATCGTCCTCGCTGACCACTTCGCCCAGCACAAGTTGTGAGAGGTAACCATCATCGCCGGTCAGGCGTTTGAGCGGCTCGTCTGCGTGCAGGAGATAGATGCGACTGTCGCCTACATGGGCATAGGCCAGGAGATAGTTCCCACTGCCCGGCTCACGGTAGAGCACTGCCAGCGCGACCGTCGTGGCCTGCGATTCGAGTTGTTCCTCTTCACCGCTGACCCGGCGCGCCGCGTCTTCATGGATCAGTTCATGCGCGTCCTCTAACAGCCGTTCAAGCGTTGTCGGGAGATCGAGATCTCCTGGCGGCTCAAGAATGCTTATTCCATTGCTGCCGGGCTGTGTGCCCTGAAGAACGCGCTTCCATTCTTTACGAATGGCGCGTGCAGCTACCTGAGATGCGATATCGCCGTGTGCGCTCCCGCCTACACCATCAAGGACGGCGGCCAGGCCCCGGCGCGGATCGCTGATGGTGGAGTCTTCGTTATGATCTGGATGCTTTTCACTGGCGATACTGTAACTGGCAAAGGTGAACGGCGCGCCCGTGGTAACGGGCTTTGCCGGGGTGGAGACCGTGTAAGCTATGTGTGCTGGCCTGCGCTCTCGCATTTCTCTAGTGCTCCCTTCAATTTTCCCTGGCGGGTAATCTCTTCTGCATATAGAGTACCATTACCTGGCTCTATTGCGGCATAGAAGCATCCCGACAAGGCAAAAATGCTACGAGTGTCGCGTAGGGGCGATGGCTTGCCCAATTCGTTGGAGGAATTGGTTGGCAGGCGTCTCCACCTATGTAGGGACCGGACGCAATACATCCGGCCCCTACGATGATTGATGCCACCCACTACGCGTTATGCGAGTTCGCGCAGCCTATTCATCTGGATAGGCTGGCGCAGGGTGCGCAGAGCCTTCACCTCGATCTGTCGAATGCGTTCGCGAGTAAGCTTGAAGTGCAGGCTCAGTTCTTCGAGGGTATGACAATACCCATCGTGCAACCCGTAACGCATCTCGATCACCTGACGCTCGCGCTGGTTCAACGCCTCCAGCGCGAGCGTGATCTGGTCATGCAGCGCCTGGTGCGTCACCACGTCGGCCGGCGCGGCCGCCTGGTGGTCCTCCAGTGTATCGGCCAGGTGGTATTGCTCGTCGTCAACCAGGGGTGCGTCGAGCGAAATAGGATTCTCGGCCATCCCCTGAAGTTCGACTACGCGCTCCTTCGTCAGATTGGCCGCGCGGCCAATCTCCTCCGCCAGCGGATCACGCCCCAAATCCTGGTAGAGACGGCGCGTGATGCGCTTGATCTTGTAAATCAACTCAACCACATGCACAGGAATGTGGATCGTGCGCGTATGTTCCGCCACCGCCCGGCTGATGGCCTGGCGAATCCACCAGGTGGCATAGGTGCTGAAGCGAAAACCGCGCGCTGGATCAAACTTCTGCGCCGCTCGAATCAGACCCAGGTTGCCTTCCTGCACCAGATCGAGCAGACAGATGCCCTGGTTGTTGTAGCGTTTGGCGATACTGACGACCAGACGCAGATTCGACTCGACCAGCCGCTGCTGCGCCTCGATATCGCCCTGGACCACGCGGTGCGCCAGCCGCAGTTCCTGCTCGGCCGTGAGCAAGGGATAGCGCCCGATCTCGCCTAAATATCGCCGGATGGCGTTATCGACGCTGTATTGCTGTGCAGCCTCCTCTTCTCCCTCTTCAAAATCCTCCTCTTCCACTAACAGGTCGTCCTCGTCACGGTAGTATGACCAGCCGCGCTCCTCTTGCTCCCCTTTACCTTTTACAATCGTATCGCTGAGTGCCCTTTTCGCTATGGCTACCATACGAATCCTACTCCTTTACCTCTTAACCACTTTCCACAACTTGGTAACCGGGGCAACCGAAATTTTTTCGGACTCATTCCCCCTAATCTCTTTTAGTGCAAGATATGTGCCAATATACAAGTACAGGGGCGACACACGAAAATCAAGCACTAATTGTGTAGCAGGCCCTGGATATAAGGCTGCACACCTGTAAATTTTTTCCTGCCTGTGGGGAATTTTACGCAAATGATGCCTATCAAGCAAACGCCGTTATTGAGATAAACAGGCGTTATACAAGCGAAGGGCGTAGAAGACAGAGTGCTTCTCCTGCTTGAGCGAAAAAGGCCAGAGAGAGAGGGGGGCGATTCCCGAAAATGCTGGAGAGAGGCGTTTATTTGCAATAGACGCGTGGGCCTGTATCATCGGAAAGAAATCAGCATATGCAGATAGACACATGGCTAACCGAACCCTCCCACCCTGAGCAGTGTCCGCTCTGCTCGAAACCGCTGAAAAAAGGTGTGAGTGCCTGTTATTTTTGCGGCTTCTCCGTTCCTGCGACCTCGCAGGGCGCTATCCCGGCTCGCGACGTGGTTGTCGATACACTTCCTGTTGAGTCAGGAGCGCCGCAACCACCATCTAAGCCCAAACGGCAGCCGAAGCCGGTTATGCCTATCCCGCCGCGTGCTTCCGCGCATCCTGTTACTGTGCGTCAGAGATATCCCCACTACTTTTCAACCGCGGAAGAGGGCAACGGCGGCCCTCTCTCCACATCTGCCAGCCGTGAGCACCTGCCCGCGCAGGGTGCAGCGCGGGGCCAGCAGCGCGGTGGCACTGCAGAGCAGGTGCCTCATGCCTCCGTGGCCCCTATCTGGCAACACGAATCGTCCCATTACGAAGCGGCGAGCAGCCTTTCGTCGCTCTCCCTGGTGGTATCTGAACTCCCCACCCGGCCTGGGTCTCCGGCGTCTCCCAGGGCCACCCGGCGCCTGCCGCATGTTGATGAGATTGATACGGTACCACCGGATAGGACTATGGATGCGCCAGCATTCCCCCCGCGTGCGCTCGTTCCCACTACGCCGAAAGCCGTCGTGCCAGACCCGGCATCCTGGACGGCTGGTGGGGCCGTGACATCAAGCCATGCCCAGCGCTTGATCGAGCGAACCAACTCAAGGAGGCGCCGCGCCTGGTCGCTCAACCCGTTTGAGCGCCTGCGCTGGTGGCTCCTGGCGCCTGGACGCCTCGAATTTACGCTCTGGATCGGCGGCACAATCTTGCTGATCAGCGTGACCTGTATGCTCTTGCTGGCCACTGCTCTTAGCTTTGGCTGGTTCAGCCATGGCGTGCTGGCAGGCACCCTGCCCCCCTCGGGAAACCGCTATCATGGCTCCGCAGATACAGGGCCGGCCGCAACGCTGACCAGCACGCCGGGCCTTACTCTGGTGTTTACCGATAAAGGCCCCTTGCATCCCGGCCAGATAATTCATCTCCGGGGCAGCGGTTTTGGCGCGCATGACGCGGTGACGTTCACCTATGACAATCAAGAGCCTTTTTCAGACCCCAATGGCCATTCCATCGTAGTGCAGGTGGATGAGCAAGGGAAGTTTATGGCTGCCTTACAGTTGCAGCCGGCCTGGACGCCTGGACAGCATATCATTGTGGCGCGCGCTAGCCAGACCCATCACCTGGCGGTTGTGACCATTGACCTGAGTGCCACTATTCCTGCTAAGGGGAGTACCCCTGGCACCAATCACGGCCCGATTGTCACACCCGGCTCCGGTAATGGTCCGGGATCGAATGGCGCGCCCACTCCCGTGGGTCGCACGCCTGTACCCACGCCTCCCGTCCACCATACACCGACGCCCACGCCCGTGCCACCCACGCCGACACAGGCACCACCCACGCCGACACAGGCGCCACCCACGCCCACACCGACACCTGTGGGCACAAATAGCCCTGGCTCTACCTCCACGCCGTCCGTCTCCACAGGTTCAGGCATCAGTGATGCGCTCGTAGGCGGGGATATCCAGGGAGGATCGGCCCTCTCTGCTCTCCTTGAGAACACGCTGCTGTCCGGCGGCCCAGGTCTCTGGGTTCTGATCCTGGGCTATGGCCTTGCCATGCTGCTGCTGGGAAGCGCGGGCGTGATTCACAAAAATCGCACCCACACCCGGTGAGCACTGTCCCAGGGATATGCCACAGGTATCAATTTCTTGATACCTTAGTATCTTGTAGTACCGAGGTAAGCAAGAGATAATGCATTGTAATCTATTTTGTATGATCTGGATTTTATGCTTTTAAAGCCCTCTTAGTAGGAAGGTTTATAGGAATGCGTAGTAAAAGGTTTATCCCTGGCTTCGTGGTCCTGGTAGGTTGTCTCCTGGGTATTGGCCTGATGCTGGGCACGGGGCTGTTAGGCGCGGCCCGGCAGAAAGCATTTGCTGCCTCTGCCATCACTGCTACTGATTACACGATACCTGCCGGTTCTGATCCCTGGGGAACGGCCGTTGACAGCTCAGGAAAGATCTGGGTGGCTATCCCCGGCTGCGATCCCGGCACATCGTGTAACAGTTCTACACCTCCGGGACAGATCGCCTTATTTCACCCAGCGGCCTCCACCTGGAGTACATATCCATTGCCCGCCGGCTATGGGCAACCGCTTATGTTGAGCGTAACATCCAAAAATATGCTCTGGTTCACTATGCCTATGAGTAACTCCATTGGCCGCTTTAACATCGTCAACCATAAGTTTGCCCAGTGGCATGTTCCCACCGCCAATTCAGAACCCTGGAGCATCGTTGTTGACCATAATGGCAAGGTCTGGTTTGGTGAGCGCGCCCTTAATAAAATTGGCGAATTCGACCCCACTACGAATACGTTTCACGAGTTTGCGACTCCCACCGCCGATAGCCAGCCATACGGCATTACCGTCGATGCCTCAAACAATATCTGGTTTACCGAGAACAATGACGCGCATGCCCAGATCGGCGAGTACACGGCCCAGGGGCAGATGCTGGAGTATAAGATCCGCAACGGCTCTACCGGCGGCGTCACTCCCCACCTGATCGTCGTTGACCCCAATGGCAATATCTGGTGGACCGAGGGTTGGGCAGGTAGGATCGGCGAACTGCATATCGCGCAGGCGCAACCCGGCACAAACAATGGCGTGAACGAGTATGCGTACCCGGCCCTCTGCAGCACCTGCGGTATGCATACCTCTGGCATCGCCGTCGATAATAAGGGCAATATCTGGTTCGATGACTCCTTGCAGAGCACATATGGCTCCTTTCCCGACACCGGTACGGGGAGCTTCACACTCTACACCACGCCCAGCCCGAACAGCCATCCACACGATGGCCTGACGGTCGATAGCAAAGGCCGCGTCTGGTTCGACGAGGAATTCGCCAACAAGCTGGCGAAAGTCACCCCGGCTAAGGCGGTTAAGGCGGCTAAGGGATAAGATTTGGTCATGAGTTCCCCCGAATTTTTGAAACATTCGTTCAAAAATTCGGGGGAACTCATGATTATGGATTCCTACCCTACGCGGACCAAATGCGCATTTTCGTACCCTTGTTTTCCCCCCCAACTCATGGTATACTTGTAACCAGGCAAGCGGAAATACGTTGAACTGTCCCCCTACCTCCAGATCTACACTCCATGAAACACACTCCTTCCAGCATTGACCTCTTTGCGCGTGACATTCTCGGCAGGCCGCTGTATCCCTACCAGAGCGAGATCGCCCAGGCTATCCTGGCGTCCGTCCTGGGTGGGCAGGGGCGCATCTTCACAGTGATGATGGCGCGGCAATCGGGGAAGAACCAGTTGTCGGCGGTCCTTGAAGCCTACCTGCTCACCTGTATGAAGCGGGGCACCATCGTTAAGGCCGCGCCAACGTTCACGCCGCAGATCATCAATAGCCGCCTGCGTCTCCTCTCACTGCTCGACACAGCGTGGACACGCGAGCGCGTGTGGACGAGTCACGGCTATATCGTAGGGCTGGCTCCCAAAGACGATCCAGCTCTCTTGCGTGCGCACGTTGGGCCGCGCGTGATGTTCTACTCGGCCGGCCAGGAGAGCAATGTGGTCGGCGCGACGGCTGACCTCCTGCTGGAGATCGACGAGGCCCAGGATGTGCTTCCTGAGAAGTTCGATCGCGATTTTCGGCCCATGGCCGCGGTCAACAATGCGACCACCGTCCTGTACGGCACGGCCTGGTCAGATACTACTCTGCTGGCCCAGCAGCGGGCCAGCAACCTCGAAGCGCAGCAGCACACGGGCCAGCGCTCGCATTTTGAATACGATTGGCAGGCGCTGGCCGCCATTAATCCGGCCTATGCCACCTTTGTAAGACAGGAGATCGCGCGCCTGGGAGAGGATCATCCCGCGATCCAGACGCAGTACCTGCTTCGCCCTCTCAGCGGCGCCGGCTATCTTCTGAACCCGTTGCAGCGCACGCTCCTGCAAGGCAGGCATGCCTGGGAGGAGACGCCGCCGGGCGCGCTGGAGGAGGGCTGGTACATCGCCGGCATGGATGTCGCGGGCGAGGAGCGCCTGGACCCGGCGCGCGGCATCGCCACTGTGAACCCGCGCCGCGATAGCACCGTCATCACCATCGGGCGCGTCCACTACAATGAGCTGAACCTGCCCGTGATCGAGGTGGTGCATCACGAGTGGTGGACCGGGATGTCGCATCTCGACCAGTATGCCGCCGCCATCGCCCAGGCCGAGCGTTGGGGGCTACGCGCGCTGGTCATCGATGCCACGGGACTCGGCGCCGGGCTGGCCTCCCTGCTCCGTAGCCGCCTGGGAGAGGAGCGCGTGTTTCCTTTCACGTTCACACGCCCCAGCAAGTCACGGCTCACCTATCATATGCTCTCGCTGCTCAACAGTGGCCGCCTCAAGCTCTATGCGCCGCCAGATGCGCCACCGGGCCTCTACGAAGAGTGCTGGCGACAGCTCAAGCTGGCCCGCTATCGTCTGCCAGCGCCTGAAGTATTAGATATGTATGTCGATCCCGCCGATGGGCATGACGACTTCTTGATGAGCCTGGCCTTGCTCACCGAGGCCCTGCATGCCCTCGTGACGCCCGCCGCCTCGACGCTGATCCGACCCGTAAGGCTGTATGGCGAGGAGAGCCGTTTTTAAGAGCATGATACCTCTTTGCTTTCTATCGACTTGTCACATTGAACGTGATACAATGCCTTGCAGCGGGCGTTTTCACCAAAGACGCGCGCTATCCTCCACACGTAGCTAAGGAGCAAAGGTATGCCAAGAGGACGCAAGGGACCCCCGCAGGATAGTATTGACAGTATTTTACTCGCCATCAGCCGGCGGAACGATATCGACCCCACGACGATGGAGTATTATTTTGAACGTCTGGATGAGGAGTGGACCGATGGGGCGCGCGCTAAAGTACTCCAACTCCTGCGTAGTAGCGACGTTGCGGCCCATTCGGCGGCTATCCATGTGCTCTCTGAGCTAGCCACCGATTACGACCTGGAGGATCTGGAAGACTTTGTGACCGACCCGACCGTGAGCGACATGGCGAAGCTGACGCTGGCCCCTATCCTCAAAGAGCTTGGCTCGGAGATGGCCGACGAGGGCATCATTGAGTATCTGAACGATCCCGAAGCCGCCATGCTCCAGATGCAGATGCGCCTGCTTGAACTGGTGGGACAGAGCGAGCTGGGCGTGGAGGCGGTGCTGGAGGATGTGCTGGCCATGCCTGTCGAGCGCCGCATGGGCTTTGTTGATTGGCTGGGGCGTAGCCATGATCCACGCGCCGCCCACCTGCTCATCCCCCTGTTGGAGAATCAGCCGGGCAAGTTGATTATGGCCACGATTGACGCCCTGGAACAGTTGGGTACGGTCGCCGTCCAGCAGACCATTCCTGCTCTGAACTACCTGCTCACTACCAGCTCGAATCGCGCGCTCAAGCAGCACGCGCGCGCCACCCTGGGCCGGCTGACGATGCTCTCGGCCCCCGGCACCGAGGCGGCGGCGATGGCGGAGGCGGCTCAGCAGCCGCTCGCCCTGTATGAGGCCCGTGTCAGCTTTATCGATGGTTCCGGCGCGCAGATCATCATGCTCTCCTGGCGGCGGCCCGATGGTATGCTGAAGGGGGTCAACGTCCTTTACCAGGACCAGTGGGGCATCAAGGACTGCTATGGCACCGATGAGATGGAGGAGGGGCGCTGGTCCGAACTGGTCCACGAGATGGAGGAGCAGGGTTTCTACAGTTTCCAGGTGCCGGTCGAATATTGCCTGGCGCTGATCGCGGAGGCCGCGGCACTCAACAAGCGTACGCGCCACAAGGTGCCCATTGCCTATACCGTCTGGCGTCCCCTCATCGGCGCGGAAGGGGTACAGCACAAGGGCGTCTCTCCCGTTCCGACAGCATTGGCACCCTGTGTCTTCGACGATGACCTGGCCAGCGAGGCAAAGCGCGGCGCTGAACTCTACCAGTGGTTGGAGTTTGCCTCGTGGATGTTCGAGCCGCTGACCGTGCTACAGCCGTACATCAATCGCTACTGGGCGACCTACGATCTGCTGGAAGGGCCAGGGAGCGGCCGGGGGCGCGGACGTGGACGCAAGGGCAAGCAGAAAGAGCATCAGGCCAACCTGGATACGATTGTGAGCGAGGCGCTGGCCGAATTGATCGATGACCGCTGGCGCCTGCTCTACGAGGCCCGCCTGCGCCGCCAGGGCCAGTTGTTTGTCTGCACCGAGCGTACCGCCGAGGCCACGCTGATTAGCGCTGTTGCCGCCGCGCTCCATCCCGATTCTGCCCTCCCGCCGCAGGAGCAGGCATTCCTGCACGCCATGATGGGCCTTTCCATCCAGCAGGGCCCGTTCCGCATGATGATCGAAGCCCTGGATACCGATGACTTTGGCGCGCTACCCATTGACCTGTTTCCGCCCAAGAGGTGAGCCTGCACCCTCATCCAGCCGCTGCTTCCAGAAATCGTTGCAGGGTTGTTCGTGTCACAGTATAAGGAAGTTCTTCCACTTTTCGCAGAATCGAGGGAGTTGTTCATGTCTTTGAAATTTGGTTTGTCCCTGCCGCAAGGCTGGATTATGGATCTGGCGAGCATTAAAAACCCGGTCGAAGCCTATGAAACTATGACACGCGTTGCCCTGACCGCCGATGAAGTGGGTTTCGAGTCCGCCTGGCTTGTCGATCACTTTCATACTATCCCGCGACCATCACAAGAAGTCACGTTTGAGTGCTGGACCACCACCGCAGCCCTTGCACGCGACACAACTCGTATCCGCATTGGTCAGATGGTCACGTGCAATGGCTATCGCCATCCTGCCCTGCTGGCGAAAATGGCCAGTACCGTCGACGTTCTCTCACATGGGCGACTCAATTTCGGCATCGGGGCTGGTTAGCGGAAGTTTGCCGTACTCAAAGAGCACTGCGAAGCCGTCGGGCGCGACTACGAAAGCATTCAGTCCAGGAGGTGATACTCGGTTTTCTCGATATCCTGCAATTGGATGCGTTACGCTTCTTTGCGCAAGAATTCATGGCATAAATGTAGCACTCCAGGTCAATGAAACAACGAGGGCGTATTCACTCAAGCTTTATCCTGACTGATGGAATGGGAAGGTCTGAGATGGATTAGCCCTTGTTGCAGATCTATTCACAGCAAGCAGCACATTAAATATTATACTTGCAAACGGGCTAGTTGTGAACTATACTCGAAAGGAGAAATACAACTGTAAAGAAGCGAGTACATGCATCAGCATTTAAATACCTCTATTCTTCCGTCAAGCCATGAGAACATAAATGCCATTGTTGCGGGGACGGGTCGTTGTGGTTCGACAATGCTCTCGAATCTCTTACGAGAACATCCGGCGGTGCTCAGCCTGTCCGAGTTCTTTATCTTTTTGCATCCTTCTGTTTTTAACGAAGATGTACTCGATGCAGCACAATTCTGGAAAGTTATTGGAGAACCCGCTCCTCATCTGCGGCTATATCTGCAACAGGAAGCACCGCTGCCAGAGTTTCTCTATCTCTTTAAGGTGCCATCATCACGCTTCACCGGCGAGACGGGCGTGCCTTCTATCCTGCTAGTCACTCTTCCACACCTGACCAACGATTACGAGGCTGTTTATGACGAGCTTCGTGAAGTGGTGCAAGGCTTTCCACGTGACCGTATCGCAGGACACCTTGACCGTTTGATTGATTGGCTGAAACATCGCTTTGGGCGCCGGGTCTGCATAGAGCGTTCCGGGGCTTCGCTGGCCCTCGTATCATCACTCATCCGCCTGTTTCCCAGGGCAAAATTTGTCCACCTCATTCGCGATGGGCGCGCCTGTGCCTGGTCAATGAGCCGGCATTTTGCCTTTCGATTCATAGTTGCCATGAATATTCCAGTAATGCAGGATGGTGGTGGACAGGCTGGTGAAGGAGCAGCGAGTGCCGACCAACAACCGCTGGCACCTCAACAGATCGACTTCATGCACATTGTCTCAGGTCCCATTCCGTTATCGGCCTTTGGGAGATACTGGAGTAGCTTGATTATAAGCGGGGTGCAGGCGTTGTCAGTTTTGCCAGAAGAGCAAATACTGACCATACGCTATGAAGATATCGTCGCTGCTCCACAGCCCAATCTCGCGCGCTTGATCGATTTCATTGATCCTTCGCTTCAGAATGCTGACTGGTTAGCCCGCGCCTCCACTCTTGTAGAACATAGGCCTTCTGGCTGGGAACACTTGCCTGCCGCCGAGCGCGAAGCGTTTGAGCGCGCCTGTCAACCCGGACAGGCTGTTCTTGATCTCATTATGCAAGAAGGCATGCATTCGCCGGGACTCCCGGCACTGCTTCAACATGGTACGAATGCCCCGGCCGAGCCGTAGGACGTGGCTCTACGGCTCTGACACACTTCATGTGTCGGGTGAGGCATCCCCCGTCCGCGTAGGGATCCGGCTTGCCGCATCCGTGCGTGGCCTCGCTTGCGCGGCCAGGGGGGAGGCCTTCCAGGTCCAAGGGCCTGCTACACGGATGCGGCAAGCCGGATTCCTACGCGGCAGAGGACTCGCCTGTTCTGTGAAGCTTGCCATGCTCTACGGATTCCTTACCACAGCGGATTCATCACGAGTCCCGTCAGCAGTTTGGGATACAGGTAGGTGGACTTCTGCGGCATGCGGTCATCGGCCTGCGCCACATCGCATACCTGGCGGATCGGCGTGGCGTTGAGCAGGATCACCACCTGTGCCTGGCCCTGCGCGATGGCCTGGAGCGCTTCCTGGGTAGCGTGTGTATAGCGGGTGTATGGTCCCGCCGTGATGTCGGCCGTGCTCAGCCCCAGCAACTCCTCCAGAACCAGCCGCTGGACTAGCGCCACATCGAGCGTGTTCCAGGCGCTCGAATGCTCGCTCTCGGCCATGCGCGCCGCGCCCTGCTCGTTCAGGCTCAACAGCCACACGCGCTCGGCCGTAGTAACGATGAACGCTGGCGCCCGCTCGCCTGCCTGCGCTAACTGCTGGAGTAGCGCCTCGTTGTTTTCTGTGGTATCCAGCTCGCGTACTGTGAAGTATCGCGCGAGGTGTTCCGCCGAGAGCGCTTGCAGGGCCTGTTTGTCGAGGTCGAATAGCAGGCGATGCGTCGGCAGGACCAGCAGCCCTGGATCATCCACGTCGATCAGCGTCATCATCACAAAGTTCGCGGCATCGCCAGGCTCCAGGTGCCGGCGCTGTTCCCGCACCTCCTCGCGATAGTTCAGCGCCGTCTCGTAGCGATGGTGCCCATCGGCGATATACAGTTGACGCTCGGCGAAGAAATCGTGGATCAGCGCGATCTGCTTTTCATCGGTAATTGGATGCAGGCGATGCTCTTCCTGCGCTTCGTCGATGACGTGGACCTCGGCCTGTGAGGCATATGCCGAGAGCAAGCGCCGCATGCGCCCCTGTGGATCGTCGTACAGGCTCATTACCGGGCTGAAATTGGTCGCGCAGGCCCGCATCAGCTTCAGGCGATCATCCTTCGGCTTGCTCAGCGTATGCTCGTGAGGCAGCACCACACGCTCGCTCCAGGCCGCCAGCCGCACGCGCGCGATCAGGCCGGTGCGCGTATAGCTGTTGCCGTCGTGCGCGAAGGTCTGTTGGTACAGGTAGTAGCCAGGCGTCGTATCCTGGCGCAGGATACCCTGCATGCGCCACTCGGCCAGCGTCTTTGCTGCGCGCGTGTAGCGGTTGTTCAGCGTAGTGTCGTCGGGAAAGATCTGTCCCAGCTCAAGTCGAATACTATTGTACGGGCTGCGCGCATAGTAACGCGCCTGCGCCTCCGCTGAAATCACATCGAATGGCGGCGTCACGACCTCCGCCAGGTCGCCAATCGCTTCAGGGACGTAGCGTATCCCCTGTAATGGTTGCACATCTGCCATAGCTATCTACTTCGCTTTCTTAAAAATAAAGAGGGCGCGCTGCGCCCGTGTATCCGTAGAAGTCGAGTGAGGAAATGTAATCCCGTTGCCTATTGTACCACAGCAGAGATTGTGCGCCTTCAAGGCTTGCCTCGCCCGCGTCGGCTAGATTATACTATTCTGGTACTTGCAGCCTGATTGTTGGCTTAAATTCGCCATGTTTAGCTCAAGCAATAGGGAAAGAAATGGACAAAACTACTCTGCTGAACACGATCCAGACGGAATATGCGCATTTCGGGTCGCTGGTTGCACCTTTAAATGAGGCCCAACTTTGTACTTCGCTCACCGCGGAAGGATGGTCCATCAAGGATATCATGGTCCATATCGCCGTGTGGGAACAAATCTGCGCCCGCTGGCTTGAAGAGTTTTTACGCGGCGTGACGCCCCAGCCAACAGAAAGGCTCGACCAGGGTTCGAATGAGCGCATCTATCAAGAGAACCGTGACCGCTCCCTGGCCGAGGTGCGAGACCTGTTTCAGCAGGCCCACCAGCAGTTCCTCCACCAGGTAAACCTGCTCTTTCAAACTTTCTCGGAGGAAGATATCAACGCTTCCCAGCGTTTTGCCTGGACAGAGTCCTGGCCCGGTGCTTCGCTGATTGCCGCCATCGCCGATAATTCCTATGAGCACTACTACGACCATGCGCAGCACGTTCGCCGCTTGCTCGATAGTTCCGCGATGGCGTAAATCTGGTATGCCACAATAGCGAGCAGATTTACTACAGTTGTTTCCCGCGTAGAAAGGTTTCTCATGTCGTTAGACCTAAACACTATTCCGGTTGTTCCTCAGGGTACATGTTCGTCTATTCTCTGGAGAGGCTCTCCTGGTCTCATTGGCTACGAGTCACTGGCTGCAAGAGACTCGCTGACAGGGATGCACTTCGATGATATGTATAGTTTGGAGTTGGTCTGCCAGGGTCTACAGGAAATTCATCTTGATGGGATCTGGCGGCCTGTTCCTCCATTGCATGTTATCTGGACCAGTCCCCATGTGGTTCATGCGCATCATCTCTTCACTGAACTTGAAACTATCTTTGTGCTCTTTCCAACAGAGATGGTAGAACAGGTGTGGAGAGAACTCTATAAAGACCGTCCATTGCAGGCTCCACATGCCATGATTATTCCTTGTCCTCCCCAACTACAGCACGCTCTCTCTCACCTTCTGCAAGAAGTTCGTAGCTGTCATCCGACGTCTCACTATATCATATCCCTTCTCCTGCATCTTGTCTTAGCGGAGTTTTTGCGAAGCGCCGCTCATCCAGCACTCCCTCTTCCGTCAGTTCATGCGCAATCCTCTCTTCTAGAAGATATGAGCGATGTGATGTGCAATGCAATTCGACTTTTAGAACAGGGTCATGACTGCTCTTCTCTTGCACTTGAAGGAATTGCGCAGACAGTTGGCTTGAGCTTTTTCCATTTCTCACGTCGCTTTAAACAAGAGATTGGCGTAACTCCTGGACACTACTTGCGTCAGCAACGCTTAAACCATGCCCTCCAGCTCCTTTTTAGTACGACGCTGAGCCTAGAAGAAATCTCCTACCAGAGTGGGTTTGGTTCGAGCCGCCAATTGGCAGAGGCGTGCAAAGCAGCCTTCGGGCAGGTTCCCTCTCTGTTGCGGAAAACTGATGGTTTCTTCTTTCTCTTACCTCCACTCTCTGGTTCTCTGCCCTCTTACGATGGTTAACATTTCCCTCTCATCTGGTACAAAACCCTGCACAAGCTCCCGCTACAGGCGCGAGCTTCAAAGTGAGCTTGCCATCGCCGCCGCTCCAAAAGAGCAAAAATCCGCAAGAGAAGAGCAATAAAAGGCGCGCCATTTGCCTGTCGAAAGGGTATACTCTTCAGGACCGCTATCGTATTGAAAGCTTTTTTGATTGCTGCAATTCACAAGGATCGAGTTCGCAAACGGGTTAACAGCCACTTCCCTTATGCGAAGGGTCAACATATGAGCACACAATATAGCTTCTTTGAACAAGAGGAGTTTACAGGAGGTATGAGATGACAGACAAACAGCTATCCCTGGAGGACATCGCACGTTACCCACGCCCTGGTATGGATATACCAGGTTCCGTGGGTTTCACCCCCGACAGCCAGAAGGTCGTCTATTTGCTAGGTGCATCGGGCTCGCTGGCCCAGGAGTTGTGGACGTATGATCTGGCCAGTGGGGAACGCCGGCAGGTGACGGAAATGGTCAGCGACGCGGTGGATGCCACCAGGACACTTTCCCTCAGCGAGGAGTTGCGGCGCGAGCGCAGCCGGCAACGTGAGTTGGGCGTTGTCAGCTACCAATTTGTGCAGGCAGCCGTGGGTGGGCCGCTGCTATTATTGGTTCCCTTCAATGGGCAACTCTTTCTCGCACGCGGCTCGGAAAGCCTTACACCACTGTTGGGTAGCGAAGGGGCGATCGACGCGCGTCTCAGCCCGGATGGGTCGCATGTGGCCTTCGTGCGCGCCGGTGAAATTCTGGTTATCGCGACCAATGGAACCGGGCAGCCACGAGCACTGACCAGTGACGCGCTGGATGGTGTGACGAACGGCCTGGCAGAATATATTGCCCAGGAAGAAATGGATCGCCTGGATGGCTATTGGTGGAGTCCCGACGGCACACGCCTGGCTTTCGTGCGCGCTGACAGCCGCCAAATTCCACCGTACTCCATCGTACATCAGGGAACGGAGCAAGCGGTAGTAGAGGAGCATCGCTACCCCTTCGCAGGCGCACGAAACGCCATGGTGCAGTTGGGCGTGGTGGCCGTGGACGGGTCGGAGGAGGTCACCTGGATGGACCTGGGTGCAGACGATGATATCTACCTGGCACGCGTAACCTGGTGCCCCAATGGTGCGCTGACGGCACTGATCCAGTCACGCGATCAATGCACACAGAGATTGGTGGCCTTCGATCCCCTGAGCGGAGCGGCAACCACGCTGATTGAGGAGCAAGGCCATCCCTGGCTCAATCTCCACGACGACCTGCGCTTCCTCCGCTCAGGTGAATTTCTCTGGTCAAGCGAGCGAACCGGCTTTCGTCATCTTTCGCTCCATGGGCGCGATGGACGTGAGATACGGGTGCTGACTGAGGGACAGTGGATGGTAACCGGCCAGGTGACAGTTGATGAGGATCAGCGCCTCGTCTATTTCCAGGGCACCTACGATGGGCCGCTAGAGCGGCACCTGTATGCGGTTTCGCTCGCTGGCGGTCCCCTCCATCGTCTGACACGGGAGCCAGGCTGGCACGATGTGGTAATCTCACCCGACCGGCGCACTTTCGTCGATAGCTGGCATACTCCAGAGCGCCCGCCGTGCCTGACGATACGCAGCCTGGCAGGTGGGGAGACGCAAGGTTTGCTGTTCGAGTGCGAGGGGATCACCCCTGCCTCGCTCGGACTCTGCGTGCCAGAGATCACCAGTTTCCGCACAAGCGATGGCGTCCTGCTCTACGCAGCGATCTATGCCTCGGAGCAGACGCGCTCTCTAGGCCAGCCACGTCCGCTGGTGGTGTCCGTCTATGGCGGTCCGTCTGTGCAGACCGTTACCAGCAACTGGCCCCTCACCGTCGACTTACGAGCGCAATATCTGGCTCAGCAGGGATTTGTGGTGCTGAAAGTCGACAATCGCGGTAGTGCATATCGCGGTCTGGCCTTTGAGGCCGCAATCGCACATGCCATGGGGCACACCGAGGTGAACGATCAGATAGAAGGTGTGCGCTTCCTGGCCGGCCGTCCTTATGTTGATAGCGAACGGGTGGGCATCTATGGTTGGAGCTATGGCGGCTATATGGTCTGCAGGGCGCTGCTCCGGGCACCGGAGGTATTCAAGGTTGGCATCGCTGGCGCTCCGGTCACCTTCCAGGCGGGCTACGATACCCACTATACTGAGCACTACATGGGATCCCCGATCACCAACGCGGCGGGCTACCTGGCCAGTTCAGTATTGCCTGATGCCGAGAAGCTGGTTGGCAAACTACTGCTGGTGCATGGGCTAATGGATGAGAATGTGCATGCCCGCCATACGCTGCGTCTGGTCGAAGCCCTGAACACGGCGGCGCGGGACTACGAGATGGTGCTGTTCCCAGAAGAGCGACACATGCCACGCAACCCCGCGAACCTTGAATATTTGGAGCGCCGGCTAGTGGGATTCCTGCGCCGTCACCTGGAGTAAGCCTGACTGAAAACCATACCATTTGCCCAGGGCTGTCGCAGTGCTCATGGCCGGAATAAGATACACTCTATGCTTGAGATGATAGCAAAAAGAACTGGTTGATCTCTATGGTAGATAATAAGAGAGATCCTCTCCCAGGGTCGCTCTGGATTCTGTTCGTGGGCGTTTTGGCAGCTTTGTAACGATCTTTCTGATCCTCTATATGACCAAGCAGGTTAGTCAATGGCAGCGGTAGTGGGGAGCGTGATGCCTGATCAGGGGGACCTTCCGATAAAGATGAGAAAGGAATGATGGAGTGCTGCATTGCCCAGGGTCCTCAATAGAATATTTTGCTCACTATCGGCACGAACATTGCGTGTTTTTGAGCAGTATATCACAGTTTACTCTGGAATTGTGCATGCCGGCTCCATATCCGCCCCCCTTGAGGCGCGCCCATCCTCCTTTCTGGATATAGAAATAATGTTCTATTTATCGCTTGACATACATGAAACCTCGTGGTACCATAGGTTGTGTTAGAACAAATGTTTAAAACTAAATACGATTACCGCTCTCCCCCTTTCTTCCTCAGATCTCCCTCGAAATAGGCGGTCGGGTGCTCTCCCTCTCTCCCCTTCCCGACCGCCGTTGGGGCCAGACAGTGTTATTTTCTGCAAAACGCTTATCCACAAGTCCTATCCCTGAGGTTGTCAGATTGACGCACGTTGATATGCTATGTATCCTGTCTCTAGAGAGTATCATAAATACCTTCCGCTTTTGGGCCGCAAGCTCTATGCCTATGGCTCGAAACAT
>JBDTHH010000594.1:0-3564 GCA_039937055.1 Ktedonobacteraceae bacterium
GGGCGGACTGGCGAGGCAAGCCACGCCCTACGGATTCGCCCTGCAAGCGCTTTTTTTGTCTTACGTTCACGCCTATGTGGCTTGCCTCGCCCCTACGGACACGCTCGATGCCCGCTCGTTCATGGCGTATGTGAACGCCTATTACTCCGTCACGCTTCAATCACCGACGTATGTGTAGTGGCACCCCTCGCGGACGCCATGTTCCAAGTGGCTTATTTTCGTGTCCGTCCTACGCTTCTGCGGGTCCCCAGGCATCCCAGTAGGCCCAAAGAGGCGGATGGAAATCTCCCGCAGAAGCGTGGGACAGACAGGTGTGTTCAAGCCGAGTGATCGCGTAAGGCAACCAGGTCAGGATCGCTCTTTGACTGCTCTTTGAGATCAGGAGCGAGTGTCACCGCTTCCTGTAAGCGAGCGGCAGCTTTCTCCAGTTGATTCTGCTGTGCGTAGAAGCAGGCCAGATTATAGAGGAAACTTCCTTTCACCCAGGCTGGTACCTCAGCCTGAATAACTCTGTTGACGCACTTCTCACGGATCTCAATCGCCTGCGGGAGAGCGTTCCGGTCGGAATAGTACTGCGCGAGATGTTCCTGGTCGTGCTCGTAGCAAGGGCCCAGGAAGGTTGTATACAGCGGTCTTTCCCCGGAAATAGGGGTGAAGCGCTTGGAGGCCGTCAGATCTTCTTCGCTGAGTTGCTCAGTCGAGGTGATGAGTTCGGCGTAGACCCGCTCAGATTCAGCGTGAATGGCTGACCAGGGGCGTAGCCTGTGCTCCTCAAAAACCGTCGAGTTGAGCAGTTCTTCGTTTTCTTCGCGCGGCGGCACCTCCTGATGCTGGAGGATGGTGGTCACTTTCAGAACGAGCTCCTGATGCCAGAACGTCATATGAGCCACGTGATCTTTGGCAGACCAGCGTTCCGGCGTCCCAATAGCAGTCCGTTCGGTCTCGCCCAACTCCTGCAAAAACGCTTCTTCATCGCGATGGCCCTGCTGCAAGAGGTCGAGGATGATGGTTTTAAAAGGCTGTGCGGTCATGGAAGTACCCTTTCCTATTTCGTGACGATACATTCACTCGTGAGAGTATATCACGAAAAACGGTCAAATTTGGCCCGCATTTTTGCCTTTGGATGAGAAGACACTGCTATGAGCTACACGCCACGCGAAGAAGATGATAATACCTATCTGGTTTCCTTCCCGGTAAAGATGTGTTGCAGCACGTTATCTAACTCCTGCGTGATCTTCGCCTGCTCAGGAGCACTAAATGCCTGCTTTCCCCAGGCATTCAGGTGTTCTTCAATAAAGGCGTTGAGCACTGTATCAGGCGCTCCTAGCCCCAATTCGGCCCCACCCTGTTTACGCGTGATCAGTGCATGGATATGCGTGCATACCTCCTCTGGCAACTGCACCTGCAACAGGGTCTCCAGAAAGTTTGTCGGCGGAAGCTGACCGTGTTGCTCTAGAAACAGCAGGGCTATCAAGGGCCGTATCGTGTAGAGATATTTCTTCAGGATGACCTTGGTCTTCTCCTGGAGGTACTGGCGATAATTGCCCTCGGCCATGCGGCTGTAGTGATAATAGAGCGCCACTGGCGAGTAGAAATGACGCGCAAGCGCCCGCAGTTCCTCGATGGATGCAGAGCTTTCTTGATAGATACTTGGCGAGAGCAGCCATTCAAGTAAGGGCGGATTGGACTTGCGCAGCAGGCGTAGCGCCTTGAAGATATCCCAGCCACTGATATCCAGATCATTGACAAAGGGTCGCTCAATGACATCGCGCGGCGGGTCCACGCGCAGGTAGGCCTCTTTCGCGCGCACATAGAGAAAGCGCACATCATAATCGCTATCATGGCTGGAGAAGCCCCAGGCCCGGCTGCCCGACTCACAGGCATACAGGATACGTACCTGCTCCTGGGTCTCGACAGCGGATAATGCCTGCTTTATAGTTGCTGCTATGTCGTCCATGGATCACCTCGTTGCTGTATGCATATTCATATAGCTATAACTATACATAATGGCGTCAAGCTGGTATGAGGTGCGTCCCCGAGGTGGAATGGCGTGCGCCTCGATCCGCGTAGGGGCCGGGGCGCAGGCCAGCGGCGCCCCTCCATGAAAGAGGGATGCCGCTGGGTGCCAGATGGCGGTCCAGGACTGGAAAGCCTGGATGCGAGCATGTGGCTCTTTTCGTGTAGGGGCGCCGCTCGCCTGCGCCCGAATCCCTACGCTTATCCCAGGTGCCTGTAGATCAGCGCGCCCAGCAGCCCGGCGACGGGCAGTGGCAGTTTCTTCCAGCAGGCGGTCAGCAGGCGGAACTTCAAGCTGGTTTCGGAAGTAGAGGCCAGGCCTGCCATCTGGGGGTAATAATAGTATGGCAGCTCTTCCTTGATCGCGCCCCAGCGCCGTTTGAACTCCATCAGTCCCTCGTTGTCGGAGGAGGTGCGCCCCATGTCCAGTGTCTGATAGCCCTGCTCGCAGCCCATCTGGATGGCGGTCCACATCAGCAGGTTGTTCGGCCCCAGGTGCAGGTAGCTTTCGTCTGACGCGCCATACGCGTACCTGACGGTTGTGTCGGAGAGCAGCAGGACCATGCCGGCGATGACCTTGCCCTCGTACTCGGCCAGCAGCACCTGGATCTTGCCCTGAGCGGCGAAGGCATCCCACAATTCCAGGAAGAAGCGCTGTGACTGCGCGGGCATGCCATGTTTGCTGCGAGTCATCAGGTGCAGTCGATAGTACTGCATGATGTCCTTACGATCCTGCGCGATGCGCACCTGCACTCCCTGATTTTGGGCCTTCTTGATCTGCCGCTGGATGGGTTTGCGCAAGCCAGACCAGATGGTGTCCGCACTGGCAGGCAGTGGCAGTTGCCAGCGTGTGTAGAGGTTGCCCGCGACCAGGTCCGTTCGTGCGGCAAGTACATCGTTACTGCCAGTGCGCAGTTCCAGATAGTGGGCCTTCTCTTGCTGTGCAAAAGCGATGGCCTTGTCGATTAGTTGTTGTGCGCTGGTTTCATCTGTGGCCAGTAAAGGACATTGATCGGAGAATGGTAGCCCAACGACGTGCTTACCAGTGATCCGACTATTCACCAGGCAGAGCGGCAGGAAGCCTGTGATCTCGCCATCCGCGTTGGTTGTGGTGAGCGGAACTATTGTATAGCCATAGAGTTTCTCGATGAGAGCGAACCATTCCGGCGTATAGTAGAATTCGCCTGCCGAATGTTCTTTAACGAACGTGCTCCAGGATGTGCTGGCTGGTGAAACCTGTATCATGTCTCTCTCCTATAATTCTTGCATTTCAATACTTCTACTCACAGTCTTAATTACACCATGGCCGGGTGCCGGTGAGGTAAGCAGAGGGGTGGAGAGATGGTTATAGAAGAGGGTTTGCGGGGTGAGGTAAGGTGTACGTTTCTCATCACTGTGGCCTGGTTGTTACCTGGTTGCCACACTAGTAAGCATCTTATGGACTCCTACCCGCGTAGGGATTCGGCTTGCCGCATCCGTGGGGCAGGCCCTTGGGCCTGGCAGAGGCCCCACAGGCCCCCCAAGGGATGCCTGACCCGGATGCGGCAA